>NZ_CFHOXV010000026.1:43919-62330 GCF_984505615.1 Alteromonas sp.
GGTGGAAAACCAGTTGAATTACAATGTGGTGTTTTCGCCTAACGTCACCGGCAATCTGCCTATCCTGGTGTACTTCCTTGCCACGCCACCAACCGCACTGGCTGCACTGGCACTGGACCAGGTGTTAACATCAGCGAAAGTCATATCAAATGTGAACTACCATGTTACCGGCAGCTTAAGTGAACCGGTATTTGAAGAGGTGGGCAGGGACAGCAAAGAAGTTGCATTGCCGGCGAAAACCCGGCCGGCAACATCACCGGATGATCCCATCACAGACCAGGACATGGAGCGCATCAAACTGGAGGTAAACAATGGTTAATGTAGTCGCAATACAGATGACATCCGGACCGGATGTCGAAGCGAACTTACAGTTTGTTGAATCTCAACTTGCGTTACTGCCAGACCCGGACGAAGTGACCAGTCTGGTTGTACTGCCTGAGTGTTTCGCCTGTTTCGGCACCCGTGACGGTACATTACTGACTATCGCAGAAGCGAAAGGTGAAGGCACAATTCAACAGGCACTCAGTGCTATGGCGGCAAAATACCGGTGCTATCTGGCGGGTGGCACTATTCCGCTCAAAACCTCTGAGGAAAACCTGTTTACAGCTTCCTGCCTGTTTTATTCGCCGGATGGCGAACTGATAACCGAATACCAGAAGATTCACCTTTTCGATGTGGCGGTCAATGACCGCACCGGTACCTATCTGGAATCTAAATACACGAAACCCGGCGGCCGGGTGGTGGTTGTAGATACTGAGGTCGGGCGTATTGGCCTGGCAGTATGTTATGATGTGCGCTTTCCCGGCTTATTTACGGCAATGGGAGACATCGATATTCTGGTGTTGCCTGCTGCTTTTACGCAGCGTACCGGCGAAGCACACTGGGAAGTGCTTTTGCGAAGCCGTGCAATTGAAAAACAGTGTTTTGTGGCTGGTGCAAATCAAACCGGCATTCATGCCAACCAGCGCGAAACCTATGGTCACAGTATGGTGATTTCTCCCTGGGGTGATGTTCTGGCCTGCGAGCCTGAACAGACCGGGCTGGTAAGTGCTAAAATAGACATTAACGATCGGGTGAAGTTGAAGGCGAATATGCCTGTCAGCCAACATAACCGGTTCAGGAGCCAACTTGTTTAATAACGTAAAAACGCATCTGCTTACAGACTCAGGCCTTGATTTGTCATCGCTGGAAAAAGCGCTGGGTGAAATTTATCACCATGACAATGACTATGCTGACCTGTATTTTCAGTCCAGCCAGCATGAAAGCTGGGTGCTGGAAGACGGCATCATCAAAGACGGCAGCTACAACATCGAGCGCGGGGTGGGTGTGCGTGCAGTCAGTGGTGAAAAAACAGGTTTTGCATACTCTGACGACATCAATGAAACGGCTCTGCTGGACGCCTGCCGCGCAGCGCGTACGATTGCCCCTACCGGTGGTAAACATCATGTCCAGTCACTGGAAACCGGCAGCTATATCAGCCGTTACAAAGACAACAATCCGTTGCTTGCCATGCAGGACGCTGAAAAAATTGCGCTGTTAAAATCGGTGGACGCTTACATCCGTCAAAAAGAGCCCGGTATTAATCAGGTGGTAGTGAGCTTAAGCGGTGTATATGAAGAAGTACTGGTAGCTGCGACTGACGGCACCCTGGCGGCAGATATTCGTCCGCTGGTGCGTCTGAACTGCTCAGTACTGATGGAAAAAGGCGATCGCAGGGAGCGTGGCAGTGCCGGCGCCGGTGGACGCCACTCATATGACTTCTTCACCACAGATAAAGACGGCCGGCCTTATTACGAGACTCTGGCCGATGAAGCACTGCACATGGCGCGGGTGAATATGGAGGCGATCGCCAGCCCTGCCGGGACCATGCCGGTGGTGTTAGGTAACGGCTGGCCGGGTGTGCTGCTTCATGAAGCGGTAGGCCATGGTCTGGAAGGTGACTTCAACCGTAAAGGTGCATCTACTTTCAGCGGCCGTATAGGCGAGCGTGTAGCTGCTAAAGGGGTCACAGTGGTAGATGACGGCACAATGGCTGACCGCCGTGGCTCTCTGTCTGTAGATGATGAGGGCACGCCGTCAGCACATAATGTACTGATTGAAGACGGCATCCTGAAAGGTTACATGCAGGATAAAATGAATGCCCGTCTGATGGGTGTGAGCCCAACCGGAAACGGACGCCGTGAGTCCTTCGCGCACCTGCCCATGCCACGTATGACCAATACGTACATGATGGCCGGTGAGCACGATCCGCAGGAGATTATCGCGTCGATCGACAAAGGTATTTACGCACCGAACTTCGCCGGTGGTCAGGTAGATATTACATCCGGTAAGTTTGTGTTTTCCAGCGCAGAGGCTTATCTGATCGAGAACGGAAAAATTACTGCGCCGGTAAAAGGCGCTACCCTTATTGGCAATGGCCCGGAAGTCATGCAGAAAATTTCCATGATCGGCAATGATGTGGCGCTGGATCGCGGTGTCGGTGTGTGCGGTAAAGACGGCCAGTCCGTGCCGGTTGGCGTTGGTCAGCCAACGCTGAAGGTGGATGAACTCACCGTAGGTGGTACTGCATAACCTCAGAATCCACATTGATGCGGGTAAAGCCGTGAGCTTTGCCCGTTTTCCTCTTTTCCCCAACTCTTCCATGTTAGCTGACTAACTGTTCTGATATACGGCCTCTCTGCAATAGCCTGCATTTCATACGAGCAAGATTTTAAGTAACGGATTGACTACAGTGAATAACTAGTACTTTTTTACTGTTTGTATTCTTTACATTAATTTTCACTTAATTCATTAAGCTCAGTAATTTCATAGGGTTATGAAATGGTATTTATTTTGCTAAAACTGAATTGATTTTCGAATTGCTGACGATTCAGTGTGTTATGGAACAACTTAAGGCCAGATTATGGACTCTTCAAAATTCATCAAAACAAGCGTACTTGCTTTAGCAGTTAGCACTGCACTCTTATCTTCTGCGGCTAATGCAATTGCAATCTCTGTAGAAAACGATGCATCTGTACTTACAGACGCGCTTATCATTCCAAATTCAGGTTTGACAGTAACCAGCTCCAGCTTAACCGGCGTATCTGGTCAGTCAGGTACATTTACCAACTCAGATGGGACATACGGACTGGCCGGTGAGGGTGGCCTGGTGTTCAGTACCGGTAACGTAGCTGATTATGAATCCGGTCCGAATACCAGAAATAACTTTTCCACCGGATGGGGAACGAGTGCCAGCAGCGCACAAAACGCAATTTTAAGTGAAATTACAGGGCAGTCGGTGCATCGTGATCCTGTAGAATTGAATATCACATTCGATGTAGACAGTAATGTTGATACCATTTCCTTTGTTGCTGCTTTTGGTTCTGAAGAATATCCTGAGTATGTGAGCTCATCATTCGTTGACGGTTTTGCATTGTTACTGAACGATGAAAACGTAGCCGGTGCACAGCTTTCCGGCGCGGTTGCCGGTGACCCGCTCTATCCTATCACTATCAACCACCCTGATTTTGCGAATATCAGCGGTACTGAGCTGGATGGTATGCTGGCGCCAAATGGTATCCCTTTACTTCGCTTCGATATCCCGGTAACACCGGGGAGTACTGGAAATACCTTTACGATGCTGCTGGCAGATGCCAGTGACAGTGCTTACGATACAACAATTTACTTGAGTAGCTTCGGTAACTTCGAAAGTGAAAGTGGCAGCTCTGAATTCACTCCGTTAATGCCTGATCCCAGCAACCCTACAGACGCTAACGGCGGATTTGTTTTTGTGCTGCCAGAAGTTGAAGCGAACGAAACAATCTGGATCGATCCTGATGTGTCAACCGGCTACACCTACACGGCAACAGGTGGCGGTTTGTTTGCCAGTGTAACTGCACCTACCTTACTCAGCGTTAATGATGGTGACGGTTACGAAGTCGTGTTCATCAATGAATTCGGCCTTGAAGAAACGGTGGCATTGCTTGCCGGACAAACATTCACATTCGACTTTCCGGTAAGCAGCTTCACAATTCAGGGAATCGATGAAAACCTGATGCTGGACCCCACAGATCCTAATGCATTCGTAACGGGTGTTTCCTTCAGTGCCGGAGGGAGTTACGGTGTGGTTCAAACCCCTGTTACAACCACTGTTGGCGGTGGTATAAACGTACCAGAACCGGCGACTCTGGCCATGCTGGCGATGAGCCTGTTCGGTTTCCGCCAGTTCAGAAGAAAGTAATCTGAAAATCTGATATTGTTTTAAAGTTCACGGGCGGTTTTACCGCCCGTTTAATTTTCAGTGAACGGAATTATCATGGGAATTCGATTTGTACCCGCCATCTTGCCGGCAATTTTATTGTCTTTCGGTGTATCGGCTGCTGATGGTGAAGGAAAATTTGCTGCCAAAGGCGCAGGCAGAAAATCATGCGAAGCTTTTAATCAGGCATATCAGGCAAAGAGTAACGAATACTATCTTTACGGTGGTTGGATTGAAGGCTACGTGTCGGCTTTCAACAGTTTCCAGAAAGAAACTTACGATATTACGCCCTGGCAAACTACCGAGCTGATGATGTTTTTTATTTCAAAACATTGTGAAAAACAGCCGGAAACCCGCATATTGACCGCTGTAAATACGATGCTAAGTTCATTCGCCGCAACACGATTAACCAAAGAGTCAGACTTAGTTGAAGTTAACCTGAAGAACAGCAAAAGCTATTTCTACGCTGAAACACTGTTAGCCGTGCGGGAGGCTTTGCATGGTCAGGGCTATGATGTGGATGTGGGCGAAACAAATTTTGATGAAAAACTGGTTAAGGCTATTTTGTCATATCAGAAAAGCAAAGGACTTACCCAATCCGGTTTTCCTGATCAACAAACGCTGGTGAATCTGTTGCTGATCCCGTCTCACAACACTTCCGCTCAATAAATTGAGTGCTGTTACAGGCCCTAAACGGTGCCGTAACAGCATGACTGTTACCCTTCGTGAATCACTTCTTTTAAGTACTGAAATAACTCGCGGAATGCTTTTGGCGGTGCGTTGTTTTCCCGCTCTTTCCTGATTTGACGGTGGAACTGCCGCAGTTTCTGGCGATCCAGGGCTGGATGCTCTTCCATCAGGCGTTGTATGGCGTCATCACCCTCATTGATTACCGCTTCTCTGGCTTTTTCCAGTGCGTGAAACGCAGCATTGCTGGCCTGGTGAGCATGCGTCAATTTTGCCAGCGCGGCTTCAATATCGCCGGTATCCCGGCTGCGCATTAATTTACCGATAAACTGAAGTTGACGTCTGAAACCATCTTTTTTGCGGTTAATATTCCGCGCCAGCATCACTGCGTCTTCCAGTTCTTCATCCATAGGAATGGTGGCAAGGTGGGCCGGCGTTAAGTTAACCAGGTCTTCTCCGAGCTTCTGACGTTCAGCAGACAGACGCTTCAGTTCGGATTTACTGATTAATTCACTCTCATCATCCTGATCAATTTCATTAAATAAGTTTTCTTCATCAGAATGGTGGTTGTTATCGCTCATTTGGCACTCA
Source organism: Alteromonas sp. (assembly GCF_984505615.1). Taxonomy (NCBI): domain Bacteria; kingdom Pseudomonadati; phylum Pseudomonadota; class Gammaproteobacteria; order Alteromonadales; family Alteromonadaceae; genus Alteromonas; species Alteromonas sp. Next base: position 49,435 of record NZ_CFHOXV010000026.1, read on the forward strand.
TAAATGTTACACTGCAGTATTCGGTTATTGTGACATACAGACGGAAATAGCGAAACTCACTATGCAAATTGAAAAGCAAATTGCGGAAATTCAGAATGTCGTAGACGACGTTCTTAAAATGGCGCTGAAAAAAGGCGCGACGCAGGCCGAGGCCAGTATGTCGAAAGTGCAGGGGATTGCTGTGTCATCCCGCATGTGCGATGTAGAAAATGTGGAATTTAATAACGACGGTGGTCTGGGGATCAGCGTTTATGTCGGCAAGCATAAGGGCAGTGCGTCTACAGCGGATCTGAGTAAGGAAGCGCTGGCACTGACGGTAGAAAAAGCGGTGGATATCGCCCGTTATACCAGTGAAGACCCGTGCACTGGCCTGGCAGACAAAGAACTTATTGCCACTGAATTTCCCGATTTAGAGTTGTATCACCCCATTGAACTGGATCCGCAAAAGGGCATTGAAATTGCCATTGAAGCTGAGCGGGCCGCCATGGCATACGACAAACGCATCACCAACTCGGATGGAGCATCTTATAACGCAAACCTGGGGATGCGGGTGTATGGTAACACCCATGGTATCAACGCCGGCTATCCGAGCAGTCGTTACAGCGTGAGCTGCATGATGATTGGCTCTGAAAATGGTGATATGCAGCGGGATTATGCCTATACAGTGAACCGTCAGGCGCATTTGCTTAAACCTGCTGCAGAAGTGGGCCGCGAAGCCGCTGAGGCAACAGTCGCCCGTCTGGGAGCCCGTAAGATTGCCACAGGCAAAGTACCGGTTATGTTGCATAAGGACGTTGCCAGTTCATTGTTCGGCCATTATGTCAGTGCCATCAGTGGTGGCAGCCTGTACCGCCGTTCTTCCTTCCTGCTGGATAAGCTGGGCGAACAGGTTTTCCCTCAATGGCTGAACATTGAAGAGAAGCCTCATTTGAAGTCGGGGCTGGCCAGTTCCAGCTTTGATGCTGAAGGGGTGGCAACACACGATATGACGATTGTAGAGAGCGGTTGTTTATCTCACTATCTCTACACGACGTATTCAGCACGCAAACTGGGAGTTATTTCAAACGGTCATGCTGGCGGTATTCATAACTGGATTGTGGGAGACACCGGGCAGTCAGATGCAGAGATGCTCAAAGAGATGGGCACCGGTCTGCTGGTTACAGAGTTAATGGGGCAGGGCGTAAACACCGTAACAGGTGATTATTCCCGTGGTGCTGCCGGTTTCTGGGTTGAAAACGGTATTATCCAGTATCCGGTCCACGAAGTGACCATTGCCGGTAATCTGAAAGATATGTTTATGAACATTGCTGCCATCGGCGCTGAACGCGAGCTTCGCGGCGGTGTTCAAACCGGTTCAGTACTGATTGGTGAAATGCGTATAGCCGGCAGCTGATGCCTGCTTCAATCAAATAGCCGTATCAGAAACATCAGACACAAAAAATGCAGCCAGAGGCTGCATTTTTTTCATCTGTGGAATGTGAAAGCTAATGCCCGGCGGGCTATCAGCTGTCTACAGAACCGCAGAAACGGTAACCTTCACCGTGGATGGTTACAATCAACTCTTCATCGCTCGGCTCGGATTCGAAGTGCTTACGGATCCGGCGGATGGTTACGTCAACAGTACGGTCATTCGGGCGCAGTTCACGGCCAGTCATTTCCATAATTAACTGTTCACGGGTAAGAATTTTGCCCGGGTTGCTCAGGAACAGGTGCAGTGCACGGAATTCAGAGCGTGGCAGACGGAATTCCGTGCTGCTTGGTGAAATCAGTGAGCGGCTGTCGCCATCCAGAATCCAGCCGTTGAAGCTGACACGGCTTGGTAAATCGTCGTCTTCAGCAGAACTGGTAGTACGTGCAAGCAGGTTGCGGGCACGGATAGTCAGTTCACGTGGATTGAAAGGTTTAGTCAGATAATCATCTGCACCGATTTCCAGACCCAGAATGCGGTCTACATCGTTGTCACGGCCAGTCAGGAAAATCAGTCCTACATTCTTACGGTCGCGTACTTCACGCGCCAGAATCAGCCCATTTTTGCCCGGCAGGTTAATATCCATGATAACCAGGTTAATAGAGTGATTTTCGAAGAAATCATGCATCTGATCGCCATTCTCGGCCTCAAACACATTGTAGCCTTCAGCTTCGAATAAGCTCTTTAGTGTGGTACGCGTTACCACTTCGTCTTCAACAATTAATATATTTGGCGTCTGCATGGTGTTTTACACTCTTCTACAATCGATTAAGCTAGCTTCTGACAATTCTAATATCCGGGTGACTATTTTAAAAGCGTTTATCGGATAACTTGTCAACGGTATAAGGATTTGTACAAAATTTACAAGGGCTTATTCACCTTTTAACGGTAAATTTCCGGTTTCAGAGCTTTCGACAGGGAAAATGATAATAAATTCCACGCCGTTTCCTTCTTCACTGGTAATTGAGATGGTGCCGTTCAGTGCCTGTGTTACCAGGTTGTAGACCAGATGCATACCCAGTCCGGAGCCACCTTGCCCCCGCTTAGTTGTAACAAACGGGTCAAAGATACGTTTACGGATATCATTCGATATGCCTTTTCCGTTATCTTTGTAAATTAATTTCATTTTTGTCGGTGTCATCATTTCCGCAATGATGTCTATTTCACCGTGTTCTATATGCTCAAAGCCGTGTATGACAGAATTCATGATCAGATTTATTATTATCTGATTGATAGGGCCGGCTTTGGTCTCCACTGATAACGTCGGATCGCAGTCTACGCGAATATCATGATGGAGCTTTTTTAATCTGGGACGTAAGGATAACAGTATCTCATTAACCAGCTGTGCAAAGCAAAATCTGCGGTTACTTTCTGAAGACTGGTCTACCGCAACCTGTTTAAAGCTGGAAATCAGCTCTGCTGCACGGTTAAGGTTCCGGTAGATGATATTCAGGTTTTCCTGACTCTCATTTAAGAACCTTGCCATTGTACTGGCTTTTAGCGTTTTACTCTCGAATTCTTTTTGAATGATGTGCAATCTGTCCAGCATCATAGTGGAAGCCGTGACTCCAAGACCGATTGGCGTGTTAACTTCGTGGGCAACACCGGCAACCATATCTCCAAGTGACGCCATTTTTTCGTTCTGAACGATTTGTCGTTGAAACTGGTGTAACTTCTCCAGTGTCTGGATTAACTCCTGGTTGGCATCTTTCAGCGCGTTCGTGCGCTGACTCACCATATCTTCCAGGCTGGCATTCAGTTTACGGTGCTGCTCTTCCGCCATTTTCTGTTTCTGCATGTATTCCTGAATGCGGCTCAGCATTACGTTAATCGATTCAGATAAATACGCCAGCTCTCTGATATTGCCGGGTTCAGCACGGGCGGAGTAATCCCTTTGCCGGGACGTTTTACTGAGAAAATCTCCCAGACGCTGAATAGGCGCAGTAATAAGCTTTTGCATTTTGAGAGAAACAATAAAACAGATCACCAGCATCAGAATAATGACGGTGACAGACGTCAAAATGGACTGCTGGATTTTTTCATTCAGACGATGTGTGGACACCTGAATATAGATGTACCCCGCCGTTGAGGCATCTTCATTCTCGATGGCACGTGCAATTTCAACGATTTCGTTTGAGTAAACCGGACGAAAATAATTACTGACAGAGGACTCTTTCGAACTGGTACGGGTTTCGCCTTCTTTGGTGTAGTTTGCCACCATTCTGAGCTGACCGGATATATCCTGCTGGTAAATATGCACGTTGAGCAAATCAGGAGAAACCGCCAGGTTTTTAAGTTTATTACCCAGTAACCGTTTATCTCTGTCTGACTGTACTTTAAGAAGGTCGTCTTTAAACAGGGCGGCGAGTAAATCAATAAAGATAGTGACATCTTCGCGCTGTGCTTCGCGGTAATGATTCACCTGGTTGTAGCCGGACAGACCCGCAGATACAAGCAAAGACGCTGTGGCGATGGCCATAACCATCCACAAAAACAAACTACGTATTGATAGCTGCACAGCGTGCTGACTCATTAAACAGTGTCTTATTCTAAGCGCGTCCCTTCACTCAATAGTGGCTTATAGTTGCGTAAAAATAAAGCAACATCCGTGATTTATTCCTTTAAATCATCGTTCTGTAGAGTGCGAGGTAAGATTCTGCTGACGCTTCCCAGGTGAAACGGGTTTGCATGCCACGGATTTGCATTTCTCTGAACTGCACCGGGTGTTCATAATAGAAAAGCAGGGCACGGCGGATACACGCCAGCAGCGCCTCCGGTGTCGGGGCATCAAAAACAAAGCCTGTTGCGTTTTCTTTATCCTGACACTGATCAATGACAGTGTCTTTCAGGCCACCCACTGAACGCACGATGGGTAATGTTCCGTAGGCAAGGCTGTACATCTGATTCAGGCCGCAAGGCTCAAATTGCGACGGCATAAGAAAGAAATCCGCGCCGGCTTCCACAAGGTGGGCGTGGTGGGTACTGAAACCGTTAATGAAGGCAAACTGTTGAGGATGGTTCTGGGCAAACTCATCCAAATCCATACAAACTGTGGGATCACCGGTGCCAACAATGACCATCTGCACGTTATGGTGCATCAAATCCTGCAAAATAGGGACAAGGTAACCGAAGCCTTTCTGTTCCGTTAAACGGCACACCATGCCCAGCAGCGGCACATCGGGATTCTGAGGTAAATGGCTGAGCTCCTGTAACGCCAGTTTGCAGGTTTTCTTATCGTGTAAGGTGTCGGCAGAATAATTCTGCGGCAGATAAGCATCGTCCTGCGGATTCCATTGCCCGTAATCACAACCGTTCAGAATACCCGACAAATCTTGCTGGCGCATGACCAGACGGTCGTGCAGGCCGTGTGATCCTAAGTCTGTAAGCAGCTCTTTTGCGTAATTCGGACTGACGGTTGTTACCTTCGTGGCGAATTCGATGCCCGACTGCAACATATTGATGTAGCCACCGTGGATCTGAGACAAAATCGCAGGGTGATGGCGAAGATAAGGAATGTCGTCCAGTTTGTGCACGCCCTGAAAGGCGGCATTGTGAATCGTAAAAACCGTCTTCGTCTGATTGAAGTAGCCGGACTGATCAAAGCGCAACAGAAAGGGCAGCATGGCCGTGTGCCAGTCGTGGCAGTGGATAATATCAGGCTGAATACTCAGTGCCTGCAATGCATTCAACGCTGCTCCGCAAAAGAAGCTGAAACGTTCAGCATTGTCCTGGTAGGCTTCATAGGTACTGCTGTACAAACCGTCGCGGGCGAAATATTCAGGATAGTCAATAAAGTAGATATCGAGTCCCTGCCAGGACAACTGTTTAATGTTGTAGTGGTATACCTTACCTTCGGCAAATAATGTCTGCTGTGCACAGGCATCAGCGAGTTTATATTCGTCCGCAATCGCCTTGTAATAGGGCATGATGATGCTGATTTGTTCACCGGCATCCAGTAAAGCCAGAGGTAATGCCTTTCCTACGTCGGCAAGTCCTCCTGTTTTGACTAAATCTTCCACTTCTGAAATGGCGAAAACGATATTCACAACAAGACTCCTGACAACCTCAAAGCAATGGCGCTGCTTTGTTTTCCAAACAGTTAAATCAACACCGGTTATGTGATGGTAAACGTTACCACACAGTTCAAAATCTGCCTATCCGCAAATACTCAAATACAATGAAAAGCGGGAATCCTGCGCCACCGTGTGGGTTTGCGGAAAAATATCACCGAGCAAACCGGGGTAGGGTAAGAACCGGTTGGCAACCATTTGTAATGTGCCTTTTGAGTTCAGGCAGCGGCGGCTGTCTTCAATAAACCGGCGGGTCACTGTGTAATCTGTTTTCACGCCGGTATGAAACGGCGGGTTGGTGACAATGTGTGAGAAAGATTTGTTCACGCCGTGCAAGCCGTCTGATGCAACCAGTGTTGCTGATTGCTGATTTGCGGCCAGCGTTCTGGCACTGCAATAAATGGCAAGGGCACTGACATCCAGTAATGTCATATCCAGATGGGGAAAGCGACGCAGCAAATGTGCACCGATAACACCGGCACCACAGGCAAAATCCAGTACTTTACCCCTTAGACGGTCAGATCCTTTGTCCAGCAGCATACGGGTACCGTCATCCAGTTCGCCGTGACTGAATACGCCGGGCATGGAAACGACTTCCCACCGGACCCCCTGAACCTCGTATTCAGCTTCGTCAATCCAGTTCCCGGGGTTAAACGCTGTTCCCGCTTTGTCAGGCATCACCGTAACCAGACTACAATGCCTTGCAGAGTCTACTTTCTGTGACGGACCGGTCTTTTCAATCAGCTTGCCGATACTCTTAATGCCACCTTTATTTTCGCCCACAATGTGAATGCGGCCGCCTTCCTGCAACGCAGAGACAGCCATGGCCAGCAACATCTGCATGTGCGCTTTTGATTTAGGCATATAAATCAGAATGTCAGAAAAACAGGTTTCCGCCGGAATGAACGGGGCAAACAAATGGCGGTGAGCGCCGGTCTTTTGCTCAATGCAAAAGCCGGCCTCAGAATGACTGACATCGCGGCTGTCGAACTCACAGCAGGGGATCACCCGCACACTTTCACTGAAAATGTCGAAGTACTGGTGAAGAAAGGTCACAGGTCTGTGATCTATCTGATCGGCAAAATACGCGTCGGCAGGGTTGATAATCAACCAGTTACCTTCTTCAAAAAGTGCCAGGTTTCTTTCCATTAACTGGCTTTGCGGGCTGAGCATGTGTGTTTTCCGGTTATTTTATTATTCTGTACGTTGGTAAATGAGATCCCACACACCGTGGCCAAGCTTTTGTCCGCGGACTTCAAACTTTGTAATTGGCCGGTAGTCCGGACGGGGCACATAGTCTCCGTCTGTCGCGGTATTCTCATAGCCGGGAGCCGCATTCATCACTTCCGCCATATACTCAGCGTAAGGTTCCCAGTCTGTCGCCATGTGGAATTTACCGCCGACAGCAAGCTTTTCACGCACCATTTGTACAAATTCAGGTTGTACGATACGACGTTTATGGTGACGCTTTTTATGCCATGGATCAGGAAAGTAGAGTTGAACCCGGGCGAGGCTGCCGTCAGGGATCATTTTCTTAAACACTTCTACCGCGTCGTATTCCATGACACGTAAGTTCGTCAGGCCACGTTCACCGGCTTCCGATAAACATGCGCCCACTCCGGGACGATGTACTTCAATACCAAAAAAGTTTGATTGAGGGTCGTTCTCTGCCATTTCTACCAGAGATTTGCCCATTCCGAAACCTATTTCCAGCACCACCGGCGCATCGCGACCGTAAAGATCCTGTAAAGACAGCATTTCATCTTTAAACTCAATGCCCATGGTTGGCCAGAAAGATTCCAGCGCTTTAGCCTGTCCTTTGGTTAATCTGCCTTCACGTTTAACAAAGCTGCGTACCTTGCTGATGTAAACGCCGGCGGCTTCCGCCTCTTCCTGATTTTTGTATTGACCCATTTTTTCGTGTCCGCACTATTACCGGTTAAACAGGGGCGGCATTATGCCCGCTGCCCGGGTGATTGCAATATAGAGTGGTTAATTTTACTGCAATTACTGTGGTACTGCTGTGAAATCCGCCGGATTAGTCCACAATCGACTGTAAAATACGGCTCACAGTGTCCGGTTGCTCTAAAAGACACATGTGGCCGGCGCCGTGAACCGGCGTGTATGAGGCTGAAGCAATAGTTTCTGCGGCGTCGTTAAGTACACCGGCTGTGACTACCCGGTCGTCAGCGGCGGCAATGATATGAACAGGGAAGGAGCAGGCTTTCAGTTTGTCTGTCAGCGCTGGTCTTGGCGTGGTCGCTTGTGTGTGAGCCAGTAAGGTGGCCGCACCGAGATCTTTCCCCATGTCCTGCACAACACCGGCTACATCGGGGTTGTTCTGGTGGTCAGGGTGAACAAAGCGGGTAATGTAGGCCGGGCTGTCAGGTTTGAAACTGCCTTTTTTTAACATAGTGCGCAGTTGGGCACGGCGTTTTTCTTCTTCTGCAGTTAAACCGTAAGGAGAGCTGGCGATCATCGTCAGTGATGCAACGCTGTCAGGATTATCAATCGCCCAGCGTGCAGCGATATAACCGCCCATGGAAAAGCCGGCAAGGTGTACTTTTTCACCTGCCAGAACACGGTCGGTGGTCAAAGCCAGCATCTCATCCATGGAAGAAGCCCACTGCAAAGGTACGTAGCGACGCTGATGAACCTGCAGTTTCTGCCATACCGGCAACCACACTCTTTCATCACACAATGTGCCCGGAAGGAATAATGTAGGAAGTGACACGCTTACACCTGCTTAACTTTGGTATTCAGCGCGGCATGTTATCATAGCGGGGTAGCAGAAAGAGTGAATAAATAGCCTAAATGACAAAGCAATTCTCAGAACGTGTACTGGACTGGTTCGATGTGCATGGCCGTAAACATCTTCCCTGGCAGCAGAATATCACGCCCTACGGGGTTTGGGTGTCGGAAATCATGCTTCAGCAAACGCAGGTTTCAACAGTCATCCCTTATTACCAGCGCTTTATGAACAGTTTTCCTACGGTAAATGACCTGGCAGATGCATCGCAGGATGCCGTACTGGATCACTGGACGGGATTGGGTTATTACGCCAGAGCCCGCAATCTTCATAAAGCGGCAGGCATTATCGCCGGGCAATATCATGGCCAGTTTCCGGCTACCCTTGATGAGGTTGTCGCTTTACCCGGCATCGGCCGTTCTACTGCCGGCGCTGTACTGTCTATCGCCTGTGGTCAGAACCATCCAATCCTTGATGGCAATGTTAAACGGGTACTGGCCCGGTTCTATGCCGTGGAAGGTTGGCCGGGACAAAAGCCGGTGGAGAATCAGCTATGGGAATATGCCGCTGCGAATACCCCTGAGCAACGTTGTAATCACTACACTCAGGCCATGATGGACTTAGGGGCCATGATATGTACCCGTTCAAAGCCCCGCTGCGATGCATGTCCGTTGCAAACAGATTGCCTGGCCTATGCGCAGGGACGGCAAGGGGAGTTTCCCGGTAAAAAGCCAAAGAAAGTCTTGCCTGTGCGTACCACGTCTATGGTGGCAGTGCTTTATCACGGCAGTGTGTTAATGGCGCAGCGTCCTCCGGCCGGTCTTTGGGGCGGATTGTACGGATTTATAGAAACAGATAAGCCGGTCACAGAAATGACAGATGAGTTACCGGTGAGTGTGGGCGAAATGAAAGCGCTTGAGCCTTTCAGGCATACCTTCAGTCATTTTCATCTGGATATTCAGCCCTGGTTGATTCTGGCTGACGGCATTGAGCAGCAGCGGGTTGAGGAAAATAATCAGCGCTGGTTTAATCTTGATGAGCCTCTGGGCGTGGGTACGGCAGCACCCACGCAAAAAATTATCTCGCAAATAAAACAATTCCTTTAGACTATGCCCACAATCGCGGGTTTGTCAGCCCGGCTTAAGGAGACACCATGAGCAGACAAGTATTTTGCCAGCATCTGAATAAAGACGCAGACGGACTGGATTTTCAGCTTTATCCCGGCGAACTGGGAAAGCGCATTTTTGACAATATTTCTAAAGAAGCCTTTGCCGCATGGCAGAAAAAGCAAACCATGCTGATCAACGAGCAAAAGCTGAATATGATGGAACCCACAGACAGAAAGTTCCTGGAAGAAAAAATGGAGGCCTTTTTGTTCGAAGGGATTGAGCCGACCATCGAAGGCTACGTCCCCCCGAAGAAGTAGTGTTAAACGGCTGAAAAATGCACGGGTTGCTGTTTTTTTCTCTGAATTGCGCAACTAATGCGCAGTTGAAAAAAATATGCAGAAAAACGGTTGACTTGAAGCACGGAAATCCGTTTAATACGCACCCACAGCAAGACAGGCTTTAAAAAGTCTCCTCGCTACCAAGTTTCGCCCAGATAGCTCAGTTGGTAGAGCAGCGGATTGAAAAGTGCAAGCTTTATCAGTCAGCTTAACCAAGCTAAGCTGTTAGGATAAGAGATACAAAGTTAGTAAGCACTTCGATTTGGCTTGCAAAGTTTTGCAAAGAAAAATTAAAGCTTACACTGCACAGTTTTATGTGCCTCGATAGCTCAGTTGGTAGAGCAGCGGATTGAAAATCCGCGTGTCCCTGGTTCGATCCCGGGTCGAGGCACCATTAGTACAGAAGCCCTGATCAGAGATGGTCAGGGCTTTTTTGCAATTTATACAAGTTGAATTTTTAGACTAGAGTTCTTACAAGTTTAAATTCTTTGTTTTTTGGAGTAGTTTAATCCAATTAGGATTATACACTTTCAGTTAAAAAGGAATTTTATGTCGTATTTCAAAGAAACTGCAGCCAATATTGTTGGCAATAAAAAGCTTAGAGCACCACAGCTACAGGCTTATCTGCGAATTCAAGAGTTCTTTTCTACCCCAGAAAATAAAGAAGCATTGGTCGTCTTACCAACAGGAACGGGTAAGACTGGCTTAATATCTATTGCTCCGTTTGGTGTGAGTGATGGTCGTGTTTTAATTATTACTCCAGGTTTGGTGACCAAACACAGCATCCAAAAAGCGCAAGAGGTTCTAGAAGACAATTTTTGGGTTAATTTTGACATAATTTTTGACCCTACAGATCTGCCATCGTTAAGCGAATACAGCTCTTCAATATCGATTGAACATTTAGAAAGTAGCAATATTATTTACTCAAACATTCAGCGACTCACGGGTGATAATCCAGGTGCTTTAATCAATCGCGTCAGACCCGACTTTTTTGATTTGATTATCGTTGACGAGGCCCATCATGCACCAGCGAACAGTTGGAAAATGGCGCTGGAGTATTTTCATACAGCTAAAGTTCTGCATTTAACTGGCACCCCATTTCGTGGGGACAACCAAGAGGTACCTGGCGTCAAAATTCACGAAACATATTTATCTGAAGTTATGAGAGACAAATATGTTAAATGGTTACGTAAAGAGTCGGTCAATGCGACTGAATTATATTTTTCTATGCCTGACGAGCCGGGTCGTAAGTTTACTAAAGACGAAGTTCTCGCACTGAAAGATAAAGAGTGGATAGAGAAAAGCGTAGCATTGTCCAAAGAATGCTCTTTAGAAGTCATTAAACATAGTGCTAAAAAACTAGCTGAACTCAGAACATCATCTCCCAACGTCCCGCATAAAATTCTCGCAGTCGGTTGCAGTATCTCTCATGCAAATGACCTTTTGGATTGGTACCGAGAAGAAGGATTGATGGGCGTTATTGTTCATAGCCAAATGTCGAAAGAAGCTGTAGGTGAATCCTTTTCAACAATTGATAACAATAATTGCGATGTCGTTATTTCAGTCAACATGCTGATGGAAGGGTATGATCATCATTATCTCTCGATAGTGGCTTTATTCAGACCGTACAGGAGTTTAAATGCTTTTGCCCAAGTCGTTGGCAGAATATTGAGAGCGATTCCAGATGACTTAATCACTGCATTTGAGGTAGATAACAATGGTTTGGTTATTTACCACAAAGAAACTGGTTTAGATGAAATGTGGCAGTCATTTCAAAGAGAAACCGACCGTGCTACACATCAGCGAACAAAAGAATACACTATATCTGATAAGGAATATGTAGAACGAGATTCATCGTTGTCTGAAGTGTCGTCAGTCGATTCATATATTAGCGAAAATGAGTCATATCTTGACGATATCGATTTCAACGAAATATTCAAAAACAAACGAGCTGAAATTCAAAAGCAGGTCGATGGTCAAATAGAGTCGATTAAAGGAAATCCCAGCTTTGATGAGGAGACCTTAAATTTACTAAGGTCTACACTGATTCAAAATGCAACAAGTAAAGCTGCTCGTGAAATTGATCCCAATCTTATAGAAAAGCGGCCAGATTTGGCGCGAAAAAGGTTAAGAGAACTGTTGACTAAGAATGCTCAGGATTCTGTCGCTGATTTATTAAGTGATGTGAAGCTAGACGAGAAGTCCGCAGATTTGGCTCCATTGTTTATGGATGTACTACCATACTTAAAAGATACAGATGCAAATGATGGTGTGTTAGTTAGATACATTAATTCTAAATTGCAAAAGCGATTTGGTTCCGTTAATCAGAGAGATAACAAAGCTTTATCTCAGTCTATAGATGCGATACCTGAAATAATTGAAGAACTCAGGAAGATGATACAATGATCAAAATTAACAGTAGAATTAAAGCGTTGATACATGAAATCTCAACTCTTCACTTAACTTTTGGCGTCCAGCCAAATGAACTGGTTGAGGCTGCATTCAATGAAAATTACGTTTCTTTTGAAATAAGAAAAAATGCTACGAGCTTATTCCTGTTGCTAACTTTTGATGAATATGATGGAGGCGATAAGTCAATTGTCAAAATGCGTTATAGCTACAGCTTGGATAAAAAATTAATGAGAGTAGAGCAAAAGATCGATAACTCTCAGTATAAAAAGCAATGGGACAGACTGGAATGTATGGACAACTTCATCAATGAGCTAGCGTCTGAACTATCAAATTTAAATGAAGCGTCGACCGTAGATGCTATTCTAAGTAGGCTACCGAATGATTTGTTAGAGCGAATAAAGCCGATGTTAACTGCTGTAGCATAAAGTTCTTTGAGGACTTTATCTATGCAACGGTCCTAAATAATTAGTAAGTCAAACGCGGAGCCACAAGGATGTGCTGCTAGCATGCAATTTAGAATATTATCTGCATTTATCATTTTTCTGGGATCATATCTTCCACTTGCACTAATACTTGCGGTTCAGGATATCGATATTTCTTGGTGGCAGCAGGACATTTGTGATTTCAGTAATATCGAAAGCTGTGTCTTCAATCCATTTTCAAATTTACATTTAGCTATTAGCTTCTTAATTATACCCGAATTCAGATAATAAGTGCACCACTCATGGTTAATGGGTGACAGACGATCAA
>NZ_CFHOXV010000027.1:0-60537 GCF_984505615.1 Alteromonas sp.
TTAGTCCTTTAGTAAAAATTATTGTCGCAATGTACGTATTACAGGGTGTCTGCGGATTAAGATCACGCTTTATTTTATAATTATAAATTCAGTGACCGCCGGTGTGAATGCGGCTTTGCGGTGATGTCAGGGAAGTACCGTCCTGCATCACAGAAAGGATGTCTTTTGCCGGCATGGGTTTGCCGTAAAGATAGCCTTGTGCGATGTGACAGTCCAGCCGGGTCAGCAGGCTGGCTTGTTGCTGTGTTTCCACGCCCTCGGCAATCACGTCGATCCCCAGGTTACGGCATAAAGACACAATCCCTTCCACTATTTTTGCGTCACGGTTTCCTTCAGCCAGACCACGAATAAATGACTGGTCAAGTTTGACAGTATGAATATCCAGTTCCCGCAAGTAGGCAAATGAACTCATGCCGGTACCAAAATCGTCAATCGATGTGGCAATACCCATTTCTCTGAAATCTGACAGTACACGGCGACTTACCGCGATGTCCACCATCGTGGCGCTTTCAGTGAGTTCAAATTCCAGTAAGGCCGGTTTAATACCTGACTTTTCCAGCAAACTACGGACAAAGGGGATAAATGCGCTGTCCATTAAATTATAAGCAGACAGATTGACAGAAACAGGTAATTCAAACCCGTAGGATGACCAGGTTTTGATCTGATTGACCGCCATTTCCACCGTGTAGCGGGTAAAAGCATGAATAATTCCGCTCTGTTCGACCAAATCAATGAATAACGAGGGTTGCAGTAGTCCTTCTTCAGGGTGCTGCCACCGCACAATGGCTTCGGCGCCTGCCAGCCTGCCACTGCCAATTTCTACTTTGGGCTGATAATGCAGAACAAATTCTTTATTGTGCAATGCAGAGCGAAGCTGACTGCGCAACGTCACTTTAATGGTGCTGTTATATGCCAGTCTCTCATTATAAATTTGCACGCCAAGACGTAATTTCTTGGCCCTGTGCATGGCGTTCTCTGCGTTCCTGATCAGCATTTCGGGGTGATGACCATGCTCAGGGAAGCAGGCAACACCAATACTGCAACTGACCTCAAATGCACTGTTTCCGATAAATAACGGCTCGCGGCAATCGTACAGCAGGGTAAACGCGCGGCTGAGTACATCGTCTGCCGGCAGATCAGGGTGCCAGATAACAAATTCATCACTGCGGTAGCGATATACCTTGACGCCTTTTCCGGCAATATTTTTTAACCGTTGTGAAAAAGCAAACAACATTCTGTCACCCATCGCGTGTCCGAGCGCATCATTTATTTCTCTGAAGCGGTCGAGATCAAGAAAAAACAACGCGCCATGGGTTGAATTGAAGGTATCACCGGACAGCAGTGCATTGCGGTTGGGAAGTTTGGTCAATGCGTCCTCAAGAGCCAGTCGCTCCAGCGTGTTATTAGCCTGCTCAAAGCGGCGGGCAATGAAGGCGGACATCAGCAGAGCAGCCCACACTGCAACCCAAAACGTAATAAAGCCGGCGACAGAAAGGGTGTTGACTATCTGTGAGGATATCTCAGTGAGATCTTTTGTGCGCCAGATAACGGTTAACGGAGCTTCATCTGCGGTTGAAGGCAGTTCACGGATATACAGACGCAGGTTATTAAATTCTGTGACCGGCTCGTCTGAGTTTGCCGTCAGTGTGTCAGGAAGGTCAGCTATGCCGGGCTTTTGATACAAGATTACCGGACCCCGCTTCACCATCATTACCGCATCAGGCATGAGTTTTTTGTTGATGGCCGGCTGACTGGCAAGGGTGCTGATAAATGGCATCTGGCTGTCGAAATACTGTTTTTCAAAATCGGTTTCAAGCTCAATCAGAATACCATGGCCGAGGTAGCACAATACGCCTATCAGCAGCATTGATAAGCCTGTGGAGCCTGCCAGCAAGCGCTTGCGCAAGCTGGCTTTATTATGTTGAATTTCGACTCTATGCGGCATTGATTGTGGTATCCGCTTTGGAAGGCTGAATCTCAGGTGCAGACCCTGAGGTTCCGGAATAACAATAAATGATGGTATGTGGCACGGGTCCCTCCTTTGTTATTATTTTATACGGGACCTGTTTGTTATACCTGCTTACGCTTTTTGGGGCAACTTTTGCGCCCGATTTGCGTGCTGTTTAACGAATTAAAAAGCCTTCCGCTTCTGCTGTGGGAAGATTCATTGACTGATAGCGCAGTTCGCCAATAAAAGCACGGGCAGCGGGTCCGAGACGGTCTCCGTCTTCAAAACAAAGATACAACAGGCCTTTACGTATACCGCTGGTCTCCATCGGAAGTGGTTTCAACAGCCCCTGATTCAGCTGTGGCTTGATAATAGCCAGTGGCAGCCATGCGAAACCCAGACCTTTGCATATAATGTCGATTGATGTACGTACGTGGCTTACTGTCCAGCGTTGGTCGGCACCCAGCCAGCCGGATTCGGCTTTGCGTTCTGCAGACGAATCCCGCACCACTATCTGACGGTGAGATTTCAAATCTTCTACGGTCAAAGCACGTTCAAGCTGATGCAGCGGATGGTCCGGGTGGGCAACGGCAACAAATTCAATTTCGCATAAATCTTCGCTGAAACCGTTTTTAACTGCAAAAGGTGAAATAGCAATATCCACTTCAGCAGCTTTTAATAATGAATTTGCACCGTTAAGTACGGTTTCCATCAGCTCTATCCGTAAAAGGGGATATTCCTGAGAGACTTTATTTAAAACATTATATAAAAGCGTAGGCGGGAAAATAATATCAACAGCAATGCGTAATTGCGTCTCTGTGCCACTTTGCAGGTTCGTCGCAACGGCTTCCAGTTTGTGCGCTTCATCAAGGAGAAAATTAGCACGGCGCAGCATTAAGTCACCGGCCTCTGTTAATTTAACTTTTCGCCCGTCATTTTCAAATAAAGTAATGCCAAGGGCTGTTTCAAGTTTTTGAACGGCGTGATGCACACTCGACTGACTTTTATGTACCAGCTGAGCTGCCTGATTAAAGCCACCTGCATCCACGACGGCTTTAAACATCCGCCACTGCTCTAACGTTGCTTTCAACATAATTTTCCGTGTCTGTCTTTAATCAACCACTAAGGTAACTTTGCTTCTGTTTCTGATAATCAGTTTACCTCAGAGCACACGCTGGTAAAACACGAAAGCATAAAACCTTATCAACCGGTTGCGCAGGTCCGTCATTCAGGGAAGTGTTTACAAATATCTATAACAGGACAGGTGATCACAGAGACATTTTCGTATCCCATCAATGCAAGTTGTTCTGCAGCCAGTTTGGCACGGACCCCTGATGCGCAATGTAAATAAACCGGTTTGCCGGCGTCAGGGAACTTTTCGGCCATCTTCATCTCTAATATCCCCCTGGGGAAATTGATAGCGCTTTCAGACGGTTGGTTCTGACATTCACCCGGCTCACGAACGTCAATCAATACGCCATCGTTGCCGGCGCATTCCGACGCTGCCTCTTGAGCATTGATAATTCGTAAGGGCAGGGTGATAGAAGCAATGCGTTCCTGAATCGTCTTCAGCATGGTTATTCTCCGGAAATGGTCGGGTCATGACAGTCATGCCCCCCGATAGTGATAAAATTCACAATATAAGCTAAATGTAATATAGCTTGCGGTAAATAAACAGTGGTAATACCTTGGAACGCATGTTATTTACGATGAACATTGTTGATAAGTGAGAATCATTTACGCTTTAATACCCACAAATAAATAATAAAGAAGTACTACTAATGACAGCGACTGCAAATAACATTGACACAGAAGAATTGTTATCCCATGCCTCCGAGGCAGAGCGATATTTAAAGCAATTAGCGAACAAAACCCGCCTAATGGTGTTGTGTTCTCTGCTAAATGATGAATTTTCTGTATCTGATTTACTTACCCGGATTCCGGTAACTCAGCCGGTACTTTCTCAACATCTGGCACTTTTACGTGAGGCCAACATGGTGGCCACCCGTCGTGACGGGCAGACAATTTACTATAGTCTTGCTGACGACAGAGTGAAGCAGACTATAGGCCTGCTTTATGGTTTCTTCTGTGCTGCAGAGTGACATCTCCGGTTCTTATTGAATAAAGGCGGCGGCTGCCGCCTTTATTAATTTCGATCTGTCATTAAAGGTTTACTTGCCAGAGACGCAAGGTAGTCGGCGTCATCAAGGCGGTCATCATCCACTTCCGGTAATGCCATCAGGTCATCGTGACTGACGTTCACATGAATCTTATGCGTCGACCAGTCGATGTCTTTTATCAGCGCGGGTGCGAGCGCAATTTTTTTCCCGCCGGGCAGCCAGTTTCGTGTATCAATAATGAAAAGCTGAATGGCCCAGTTGCGTTTGTCGATGACAAAATCACATACGTGACCTGTGTCCTCGCCCTGTGCACTGATATCGTACCCGTTTACTTCGTCGCAGGACCGCAAGTGATTTTCAGGCTTGCTTTCCAGGCTGTCCATGTCGTCCTGCATACTTTGCTGATCAACAAGCTCTGTAGGATGTGAGAAGTCGCCCCAGGCACCCGGACCCGTCCAGTAATAGCCGTAACCGAAATATTTAAACAAGATTTCTTCATATTCCCGCGATAACGGTTTGTGGTCGTCGATGGATGGACTTTCTTTCAAAGCATCTTTGGTCATAGACACATAAAGTTTTTCTTCTGTGTCATTCACCTCAGTAAGTGAAATGGGGGAGAGTACTACTTTGCGGCCAAGGGGCAGCCACTTGTGTGTGTCGGCCACAAAATACCGGATAACGAAATCCTGATCATCAAACAAAACATCTTTGCACTGACCAATATCGCCGTCAGTGGCATGAATTCCGAATTTTGTCAGGGTATTAAAAGCAATCATCTTTTTGTCCTTTTTGCCTGCTTAAACCATAAGCGCAGTGAAATCTCAGTCTTACAAGTACTGAGATTGCACGGGTATACATGCTGTTTCGTACAGGCAATCTAAAAAGATCACAAAAAGCTGCGGGAAAAAGTAAAAAGTTAAGGCGTGAATAAAACGGCAAAACCTGACCGGTTCCGTGAAAGAAACCGGGCAGGTTCATAAAGATGGCTGTGAAGATGAATCAGGCGACGTCGAATGTTTCGTCTGAGTAGTCATCATCAAATTCGGCCGCGTTGCTGGCCGAACTGTGTAACGTGTAGAAGTTACGTTTTCCACGGGCAAGGTGTACGTACTTTTGCCACGCTTTTTCCAGTCCGTTCTCAGCCGGAACAGTACCGGAAATGAAAGCGACAAAGTGTTTTTCATCATCGGATTCAGGTTGTATTGTGCCTGATTCCAGATCACACAAAGTTTTACCGTAACGGGTCAGCAAGTCGGCCTCAGGAATACTGAAGTCTCCGGATTTTTTAAAACCGTACGGAAATTTTACCCTGTCGATGAAGGGCTTTGGAGCTGGTCGGATATCAAACGTTTTCATGGCGAAGTCTCGAAAAGGAGTAAACTCAGCAGACTTTTAAATCAATAAAAACATCATGGGAAACAAATTTTTTTTACCTTTAAGATAAATAATTTTGAATGTGCTTTTGTCAGGACGACAAGCACCGTGAGCAGTCCGGGAAACGGGCTCAACGGGGAAATCAGACCTTTAACGCTACACTAGTGAGGTAGCTCATGAACAGAGGGTGGTTGATTTTTGTTCAGTGAAATTATTCATCGTCACGATGATTAATTTTTGTTTCCCATTTTTGTCAGCACACTGATAATGGAGATGTGGCAATAACTATGAGACTGCAATGAGTAAAGACTATCGTTACCAGCGTGAAGAATGGGACTCGGTAGAAGATGGTGACCTTCACGGCAAAAAAAGCCAGGACCGTCGTCATCAGGTGAAAACTAAGCAAAAGCGTGACGTTCAGCGTCGCGAAAAACAGCGAAGGCTTCACCAGGAAAGTTACTGATAACACGCGATTAATGTTATCTGAGCAACGCATCAGTTTTCTGATGCGTTGTGTACATTTTTGTTTTACAACCATAGAAAGCTGTGAGACCGTATACCCTGTAACGTGACTCGCTGTGTAGCATCTATGGATATCCGCTTTTTATCTACCTTTCTTGAAGTTGTTAAGACCCGGCATTTTGGTAAAGCCGCAGAGAATCTTTATCTGACGCAATCTGCTGTCAGTGCCAGAATTAAATTGCTGGAAGAGTATTTTCAGACCACTTTATTTATACGCCACCGCAACAGTATTCAATTGACGCAGGCTGGTGAGAAACTCCTTCCTTTCGCGCATCAACTGACCGACACGCTAAAAGACGCCAAACGGGAGCTGCAAGCCGAATCCGGTGAGTTTGTGGTGTGCGCCGCTACCCAGCTGGCCAGTGAAATGGGATTCACCTCTGTGCTGGGAAAAGTTCATCAGGCATTTCCTGACTGGTCTGTAAAAGCCGAAGTGCTTACGCTGGACAGCTTATCCCGTCAGCTTCATGAAAGAACCATCGACATTGCATTGTCTTCAGAACCGCTGAAGTCTGAAGAAATTCTGAGTACCGAGTTGTTGTGTGAACCCCTTGCTATGTTTGCTTATGGTACTGAAGCAGATGAGCCTGCGCCGAACACCTATGTGTCTGTAGAGTGGGGCAGCAAAGTCAGGGATAAGTTACAGCAAATCAGTCCTCAGCTCCGTGATGCCAGACTCAGTACAAATTCTCTCCGGCTGGCTGCCAGCAGCCTAACTGAAGAAGGCGGCTTTGCGTTGTTACCGGAATCGGTTGCAAAAAAACTGTTACCGGCCGGGGAACTCCGTTGTGTCAGTACCTTTGAGGATCTCTCTGCGACGGTTTATCTTAATACAATGAAATCGGTTAAACGTCCCGGGCTACCCGCACTGCTCGATTTACTCACATCCGCTCAAGTGTGATATTACGGTATCTTCCGGTCACTCACCTTTTTATTTACATCGTCAGACTGGCGTAATACCAGTCTGAATCTGGCATTTAATTCTGTTTGGGTTATGATACCTGGATGCGGTTAAACTTTCGCCAGGCTGGCGGATGAAAAGTTACCGTTTATCTCTGTGTCTGACGGATTTAGCACAGATGAGAACCAAATCATTATTAATACTGTATTGACTGACAGAATATGCGGCCATGGAAGGAGTAAAAGCATGCGTTGTCTGAAAATATGGGGTCTGGTAATCGCGTGTTTGACCTCATGGGCGTTAACAGCCTCTGTTGAAACTGTCTCTGCGGAACCAGTTCCGGCGAAATATTCCTCATCTGTTACCAGTGCGGCACAGCTACAGCCTGCCAACGGCGAAGTGTTCAATTCTGTTGCTCACGGCGCGATAACGTTCACCCTGGAAAATGGCCTTAACGTGGTCATGCTGCCCATGGATACAACAGCCGCCGTCACCTTACATTTGCAGTTTGATACAAACCGGTATCCTGATAAACCTTTGCCCGGATTACCTGCGCTGGTTTTCGACGTACTGGCAGCAAATCCCGCTTTGTCAGATTTTAACGGTGATCTCCGGCTGGTCAGCGGCGCCCGTACCAGTCAGGTGAGCGTGGATACGTCCGGCGAAAAAGCTGTGGAAGCGGCTAATGTGCTGGCACAGGCTGTACGCTATAACGGTATTGATGAAGACATTCTGGCAAGAACAAAAGCCGAACACTGGCGGAACTATGAAATTGCCGGTTTGCAAAAAGCCACCGGCATTGAGGCCGGTAATTTAAGCCGCGGGACAGTGCAACCGGAAGTGGTTTCATTTTTGAATATCACTGGCGATGATATCCGCAACTATGTGACTGACACACTGGTGGCCAGCCGTGCCAGACTCTTTGTGGCAGGAGATTTTATGCCGGATAAAATGGAACAGGCCATACGACAGGCATTTGCCGGCATGCCGGCCGGAAACGCAGGTGCGTCCGCCGGTGAAAATCGCTATGCGGGCTACACGTTAGTTCACCGTGAAGTGGCAACGCCCGCCAGCCGGTTAACAGCAGCCTTTGCACCGGAAAAACGCTTAATGGCGGAGGATAAAACTGCTTCCAGCTTTGTGTTACCGCAACACCAACGCGGTGAATTAATTAATCAGTTAGCAAATCTTTACGCTTTTGACTTGCAGGAAAGAAGTCTGACCCAATATATCAGCTATATTCATCAAAGATCAGTCGTCCGGTCTGGCAATACTGTGGAGAGAAATCCCATGGCAGATTCATTATCAACGGGTAATGGAAAGCCGGAATATCAAACACAGGATGATAAGCCGGATGCTGAAAAATTTAAGTCAGATAACCGCTTGCCGGTTCTGTAAGGAAATGTATGTCTTTATCTCACCCTCTACTGGAAGTCAGTGCTGAAAAACGCCTTCAGGCCACCGTTGAATCCGTCATTGAAAATGGCGAGGTGTGGATTTTAAAAGATGACGATGGTTGTGTGATGCTCACTTCTGATGAAGAAGACGGTGTGCCGGTATGGCCTGATGAGGCGCTGGCTGCACTCTGGGCTACGGATGAATGGTCTCACTGTGAGCCGTTACGTATTTCCCTGCAGGACTGGATGCAAAAGTGGACACCGGGCCTGTTGAAAGACGCGCTGGTGGTCATGGTTTGCCCGGTACCGGGTGAAGAAGGCGAGATTATTGAGCCGGATGTTATGGCGGAGAAAATTCTCGCTGCAAAAGGCTGATCGCAGGGGCTGCCTCTTACGTTAAAACCGTATCAGAAATGAATAAAAGGAGCAGCCCATGTTATTGCAACAACCCACAATGCAGGATCTGTTCGCTCAACTCGGTCTGGACAACAGCGACGAAGCGATTGAAAATTTTGTCGAAAAACACCGGGGTTTGAACGACAGCAGACACATTGAAGATGCACCTTTCTGGAATGATGCACAGGCTACATTCTTGAGAAGTGCGTTGCTGGAGGATGCTGAATGGGTCGAAATTATCGATCAACTGAATGCCGAACTGCATCATTAAATAAAGTCACGCCCTGCATATGACAGGGCGTTTTTTTGCTCTTCCCTGACACATTTTCTCACACTCTTTAGCGTCTCAACGCGAACCAGTGTCCTTTTGCAATTTCCATTCTGATGTCTGCCGGGTAAACTAGGGACGTAGAATAACGATGGAAAAAAGCAAAGGAATCAAGATGTCCCGAAAAACAATCATTGCTGCGTCAGTGGCAATTTGCTGTGCAGCGCTTCCGGCACTGGCAAAAGAAGGTATGTTTACCCCTGAACAGCTCCCGCAAATAGCCGGTGACCTTAAAAATACCGGTCTGGAGATTTCTCCTGAAACTCTCTCTGACTTAACCGGATTTCCCATGGGCGCGATTGTTTCCCTTGGCGGTTGCTCTGCTTCGTTCGTTTCCGGACAGGGTCTGGCCGTTACCAACCATCACTGTGCCCGGGGCTCAGTGCAGTACAACAGTACACCTGATAACAATTATCTGGAAAACGGTTTTCTGGCAAAGGAACTGGCAGATGAGCTGCCGGCTGCACCCGGCACGCGCATGTTCGTTACTGTGGATTTTGCCGATGTGACCAGTCGGGTGACCGGCACGCTCAGTGAGGATATACAGGGACGGCAACGCTACGATGCCATCGAGCAAAACCGCAAGGCGATTATTGCTGAATGTGAAGCAGAGCCCGGTTACCGCTGTTCCGTGCCGGCTTTTTTCCAGGGACTGGAATATAAATTAATCAAGCAAATGGAAATACGCGATGTACGCATCGCCTATGCACCGGCGGAGTCCACCGGAAAATACGGCGGTGAAATTGATAACTGGATGTGGCCCCGCCACACAGGGGACTTCTCATTTTACCGCGCTTATGTGGGACCGGACGGAAAGCCGGCAGACTACAGTGAAGATAACGTCCCTTATCAGCCTGCCCAAATACTCAAGGTCTCTGCAGCCGGACTGGATGACGGCGATTTTGTGATGGCCGCAGGTTATCCCGGTTCGACAAACCGTTATGCCAGACTTTCACTGGTTTCCTATACGTTTGACTGGTTGTATCCCACATACCTTGATTTGGTGGGGCAGTGGGTGGATACCATCAAGGGCGCCTCTGAAGAGGGCAGTGATGCGCGGATAAAGTATGATGCCTTGCTCGCCAGCCTGAATAATTTCCTGAAAAATACTCAGGGACAACTTGAAGGCGCTAAGCGGGTGGGACTGGTATCGCGCCGCGCTGAAAGAGAAGAAGCACTGACTTCCTGGCTTACTTCGCAGGATAAAAATGCCCTGGTTGACAATATCACTCAACTGGACAGCGTCATGGAAGAACGCATCAGAAATAACAAGCAAAATTTCTGGTATAAAAATTTGTCCCGTGCACAGTTATTGTCAGTGGCGAAACAGCTTTACCGCAATTCTATAGAAAGTGAGAAACCGGATGCTGAACGTGAACCGGGTTTTCAGGAGCGGGACCGTTCACGGCTGGAAGAAAGCCTGACCCGGGTTGACCGCCGCTTTGATGCCGCTGTTGATAAAGCGGTATGGAAAAAAATGATTTCTCTTTACATGGCTCAGCCTGAAGACGCCCGGGTGAAAGCCTTTGATAATGCAATGGGTCTGAAGGCCGCAGCTGATAAAGGAAACCTGGATGAAGTACTGGATACTTTTTATCGTGAAACTACACTGAAAGATACTGAAATGCGGGTGAACTGGCTTAAGGCCGGTCGCAGTGAATTTGAGCGCAGTAAAGATCCTTTCATTCGTCTTGCTGTGGCGTTGTATGACACTGAAATGCAAATCGAAGATGCCACAAAAGCGCTGCAGGGACAGTCTGCTGCCTTGCAGCCTTTGTACATGCAAGCCATTATTGACTGGCAGAAATCAAAAGGTAGCCTGGCGTACCCTGATGCCAACAGTACACTGAGGGTGACCTATGGAAATGTACTCGGCGGCTCGCCAAAAGACGGCTTAATCTATGAACCGTTTACCCGTCTTGAAGGTATTTTAGAGAAAGACACCGGGGAAAGTCCCTTCAATGCACCGGCAAAATTGTTGTCGCTGATTGAAGAAAAGCAGTACGGACCTTATAAGCTGGATAGTATTAACAGTGTGCCGGTCAATTTCCTTACCGATCTGGATTCCACCGGCGGTAACTCAGGCTCTGCAACGCTGAATGCCAATGCTGAGCTGGTCGGCTTGTTGTTCGACGGTACATTTGAAAGTGTTAACTCAGACTGGGATTTTGATCCCCGTACAACACGTACTATTCATGTTGATGCGCGATACATGCTGTGGGTAATGGAATATGTAGACGGCGCAACCAATCTCATTGATGAAATGACCATCGTGAAATAATTGCCCGTTCTGACTACGTACGGCCTGTGATTGACAGGCCGTTTTTATTTTAACTTCTTGATGGGGAGGTGATTATCAGTTCACTTAATCCGGCAAAAGATGATTTATGGTTTATTCCGCTGGGCGGTACCGGTGAAATTGGCATGAACCTGAATCTTTATGGACACGACGGACAGTGGTTAATGGTGGATTGCGGCGTCTCTTTTAATGAGTCTCTGTATCCGGCTGCTGAAACGGGCGTCACAAAAGATGCCTTATTTTCCGTTGTCGCGCCGGATCCGGAATTTATCACCTCCCGCAAAGAGCAACTGGCCGGGCTGGTGATAACCCATGCTCATGAAGATCACGTCGGTGCGGTTCCTTACATCTGGCAACGGTTTCGTTGTCCTGTTTATACTACGCCGTTTACTGCCGAAGTGCTGCGCCGCAAACTGGCAAGGGAAAATATGGCCGGACGGGTGCCAATTATTGAAGTGTCGGAAAACAGCACCCACACGATTGGACCTTTCACCGTGCGCTGGCTGGCTATCACTCATTCCATTCCGGATCCCTACGCCATATTGATAGACACCTCCGCAGGTAAAATTTTTCATACCGCTGACTGGAAAATTGATGCGCAGCCTGTGTCAGGCAAGCCTTTTCAGCACACACTGTATCAGGCCCTGCAGGACGAAAACATTCTGGCCATGGTGGGGGATTCCACCAACGCATTAAAGCCGGGCGTGTCACTGTCAGAACGTAATTGCTTCGATGGCTTGTTATCAGTCATCAAGCCATTGAAGGGCAGAGTAGTGGTAGCCTGTTTTGCCAGTAACATCGCCAGACTGATTTCTCTTGCACGGGTTGCTCAACGGACCGGGCGTTACCTTGCCCTGCTTGGCCGCTCACTCATCAACATGGTCAGCATTGCCAGGGCTCAGGGCTTCTGGCCGGAAGATATTACGCTGGCAGATCCTGAACATATTGGCTACTTACCACCCGAAGAAGTGCTGGTGGTGGCAACAGGCAGCCAGGGGGAGCCCCGGGCTGCGCTCTCCCGTCTGGCAACAAACAGTCATCCGCAACTGGAGCTGGCCAGAGGCGATCATGTTATTTTTTCCAGCATAGTGATACCCGGTAACGAAAAGCCGGTAGAGCGGTTGCTGTCCCGTTTTGCAGCCATGGGAGTCAGTACGTTGCTCAGTGAAGACAGTCCCCTTCCTGTTCACGCCAGCGGTCACCCCTGTGCTGAAGAGCTTAAGCTTATGTATCACTGGGTGAAGCCGGAAATTGCCATTCCTGTACATGGCGAAGCTGCACATCTGCAGGCCCATGCAGATATTGCAAAATCATGCGGTATCCGGAAAACCTATGTGGGCACCAATGGTGATCTTTACCGCCTCGCTCCTCAGGCCGGTATCAAACGCGGCGCGGTGAAAGCCGGCCGGATCCCTATCAGGGAAAAGGACTGACACGTATTAACAGCTTCTTATTTTTCAATGAGGTATGTAAATTTATCCTCAGGTCAGGCAGTGCCGCTTTCAATTATGTGCAGAATCGTTAAACTGCACACCATAGACAAATAGCAATTGCGGTTCGCTGTGTCAGACCGGTAAAAAAACGGTGCACGGCGAAGTTGTCAGGCCCGGTGAGGCCTCTCATGTCTAAGTGAAACGACACCTGATGATAACAATGAAAATAATGCGCCAGTTCCCGGACATCAGGGAACGATTAATGACACTGTTGTTTTTTATTCTGTTTTTTCTTACCGGCACGGTGAATGCCGCTCCTCTTATCGAAGATCCCACTTTTTTACAGCTCGGTACCGCCGATGGTCTGGCTCAGGACAAGGTTCAGGATATCGTGCGCGACCGTGACGGATTTATCTGGGTGGCGACAGAAGGGGGCGTGAGCCGCTGGGATGGTTACCGTTTTGTTACCCTGGAAGGGCCGGACGGCTTGTTCGTCAACAACGAAATCCGCAACTTGTTTGTCGACAGCAGCAATCGACTGTGGGTTTCCACTTACTCTGACGGCGTTTATTTTTTTGATTTAAACAGTAACCGTTACCAACTGGTCAGCAGAGTCAGTTATTTTGATGAAGAAGGGTGGACGCAAGGTGCTGATGCCTTCGAAGAACTGGCGGACGGTTCTATGGTGGTGGCGCTGGAACAGCACATTATCAGATATTATCCCAAAACCGGTGAAAGTACTGAACTGTATCGTCTTACCAAAGAGCATATCGGAGAGGGGAACGTAATCAGGGATGTAAAGAGTATTGGTGACCAGCTCTTTATCGCCACAAGTTACGGCCTGGAAGTTATGTCACTGTCAAAAGGGCTGGCAAGTCTTAAAACCCTCAACTATCTGCCTGCCGGTGATATCTCCAATCTCTCTGTTAATACAAAGACCTTATATACCCCTTCTCCGGATACATTATTTATCGGCACGGTAGGGGGGCTTTTTTCAATCCCGGTGACTGGCTTTACCGAAAAAGATGGTGATGTTATTGAGGTTCAGGGCAGCCGTGTCGTTAAAGATCGCAATATCTGGACAATGACACCGGCCGGTAACGGAGAGTACTGGCTGGGCACAGACCTGGGACTGTTCAGGTTGTACCGTGAAAATGACCAGTGGCAAAACAGCCATATTCTTTATCCTCATGCAGGCATCATTGCGCTGGCTGACAAAAGTATCCGCAGCTTGTTGTCAGATGAGCAGGGGAACTTATGGATGGGCAGCGTATATGGTGGTCTTTTGTTCTGGTATGCCAAGCCATTGGGTATCGAGACGTATCAGAACACCATTCGTGACGATGAACCGGTCGTGGCGGATAACACCGTGTGGTCATTTTTGCAGGAAGACGACATTCTCTGGGTGGGTACCAAAAACGGATTAACAGCATTCAATCTTAAAACAGAAGAAAGCCGGCATTTCCTTCGTGAAAATGATATCGCCAACAGCAGCGATGTCAGTATTATCATGAATATCTATCCTGCACCGGGTGACAATTTAATTCTGGAGACATACAGAGGACTGCGAATGTTCTCTAAGCAAACCGGAAAAATCAGTCTGCTGCCGGCACATACACCGGAGGCTGAAAAAGTCTTAAACGATTGGAATTTTGGCACAGCAACGGACAACGAAGGCCGCATTTATTTTATTTCCCGCGGCTTCTGGCGCTACGACCCGGCCACAGAAAAACTGGAATCTCTGCCGCTGGATATTGAAGGCATTAACGCCAATTATTCCTTTACCTTTCTTGGCGCAGATAAGCGCTACCCCGGCAAGATCTTCTTGTCAGTGAGAGACGCCGTTCTGATGGTAGATACCACGGATTTCGGGATCCGCGATGTCTACCGGTTTCCTGAAAAGGAACGCAATAATATCAGCGCGGTTACCAGTTTCATGGTCGACAGTCACGACGTACTCTGGCTGGGCTTTCCCAGTTACGGCATGGTGGGTTTAGACGCTGAAACCTTTGCTGTGAAAACATACCTGAACGGAACAGAGTCATTGTTCACAGACATTGTTTACAGCCTGACCGGAGATGAAAGCGGGAACATCTGGTTTACTACCCATGGATTCCTCGGGCGTTATTCACCCCTTTCCGGTTCTGTAGAGCGGTACCGTTACGGAGAAGACATCAGAGTCTCTGAGTTTAATGATGGCGCAGCGTTAAAGCTCAGTGACGGACGGCTGGTATTTGGTTCTACGGCCGGGTTCGTGTTGTTTGATCCGGAAAAATTGCTGGATAAAGCAAAGCAACGGGCCCGTAGCGTGAAAAAAATGGTGATCAGCAATGTGTTGCTGGATTCCCGCATGATCCATGAACCCATGCGAAACCTTAGTGGTGAACATGTTACGTTTAATCATGACGACTACGGCATTACTATTCAGTTCACTGCGCTGTCGTCCAGTTACAGCCGCGATACAACATTCCGCTATAAGCTCGTCAGAGAAAATTCGGTGGTCAGTGAGTCGGTCTCCAAAAATGGCAGTGTCACGTTTGCATTCCTGTCTCCGGGCGAATATCACTTTGATGTGTCTCCGTTAAAGCAGGACAACGATGTGGTGCTGCTACCGGCTTCTTTGTCTTTTACCATTCCGTATCCGCCGTTACGTTCACCGGTGGCTTACAGTATTTATTTTTGTTTTCTGCTGCTTTTACTTGCCAGTTATCTTTTTCACCGGCAGCGTCAGCAAAACCGTTTACATCAGGCGCAACACCAGGTGCGTTTGTTCGGTGACGCGTTTCAGCACACCCGTGACTGGGTAATGATTTTCGACAACGCCTATATGCCAGTGGCTGTGAATCCTTCATGCTGTGCTGCATTCGGGCTCGACAGCGACAAGGGACTGGAACGCCAGCTGAATCGTATGTTTGAGAACTCGCCGCGACTGGGTAAAACGTTGAGGGAAAAATTATCTGTACTGAAAGCCGGCGAGTTCTGGAAGAGCGAAGAAAGTCTCACCGGTGCTGATGGCCGCCATTATGACGTGCTGGTTGAAGTCTCTGTGACCGGCACGATGACTGATGTGGATAAAATCGACCATTACCTCATTATCATGTCAGATATTACGGAGCAGAAAAACGCCGAAAGAAAGCTTATTAAAGTGGCGAACTACGACAGTCTGACCGGTCTGGTTAACCGGACACTGTTGCTCGAAAGGCTTGAACAAGCGATTGAGCGTGCCAATCACCATGGCAGCGAGGTGGGCGTATTGTTCGTCGATCTGGACAGGTTTAAAGGCATTAATGATTCTTTAGGACATGATTATGGCGATAAGTTGCTCAGGATTGTTGCCAACCGCATGCTGAATCTGGCATCACCGGACGATACTGTAGCCAGACTGGGCGGTGATGAGTTTGTTATTGTGACTGAAAATGTTACTGACAGGCAAAAAGTCGGTGAGTTTGTCGGTCACCTGATTGAGTCCGTAGAAACCCCTATCGCCCTTGGCAACGAAGTAGTGCGGGTTTCTGCCAGTGTGGGGATTTCTTTTTATCCCGAAGATGCCTCTGAGCCTGCTGAATTGCTGAAACAGTCGGATGTGGCCATGTATACGGCGAAGAAAGATACTGTGTCCGGCTTCAGTTATTTCACTGAAGATATGAATGCGAAAGTCCGTGACAGACTTAAGCTGGAAAACAGGGTGAAAAAGGCCTGGCAGGAACAGTGTTTTTACAATCATTATCAGCCCATCATTAATGCGAAAACCGGCAAAACTGTCGGGGTCGAATTGCTGCTTCGTTGCTCACTTAATGATCCTCCTTTATACCCGTCCGAATTCATTCCGGTACTGGAAGAGTTACGTTATGTGATTGATGTAACCCGTGCTGCTATGCAGGGCGCCGTAGAAGATCTGAAAACATGGTATGCGGACGGCTTTGAGGGGTATGTGGCAATTAATCTCTCAGCTTTACACTTTAAAACCGAGTTCGATATTGATGGTGTGAAAGCCTTGCTGGATGAGGCCGGATTGCCACGGAGTGCATTGCGCTTCGAGCTTACTGAAGGGATCCTGATGGATGATGCGGAAGGTGCTCTCCGTCAGGTTAACCGGTTTATCGAAGCCGGTTTTGTGCTGGCACTGGATGACTTCGGTACCGGCTATTCATCATTGAGTTATCTGAAAAAATTCCCGCTTCAGGTACTAAAAATCGATAAGAGTTTTGTCGATGATATTGAACCCGATGGCAGTAACGATGCGCTGGTGCTGGCGACCATAGAAATGGCAACTAACCTGAATATGCGTTGCGTCGCTGAAGGGGTAGAAGAAGCCGGGCAGGTAGAATATTTACTTGAGAAGGGATGTATTTACCATCAGGGCTATTATTATTCCCGCCCTGTAGAGGCGAAATATGTGCCTGAATTACTGAACCGGCAATGGTCATAGCCATTCACCTGTTATAACCGGCAAAATGCCTGTACTGAGTACAGGCATTTTACTTTTCAACGCTTAGCTTTTCAGGTTGAGTTTTAATGGTAACGGCAAGGTTTTAAAACGCTGGCCGGTAGCGGCAAATAACGCATTGCACAGCGCCGGCGTAAATGGCGGCGTCGGCGGCTCACCGACACCGGCTGCCGGTGCATCACTGTCGACGATATCAATCTCAAAGTGTGCCGGTGCATGTTGCATGCGCGCCACGGTGTAATTGTGGAAATTGCTCTGATCTATCGCCCCGTCTGTGGCTGAAATCTGCCCCAGCGCACAGCTCAAACCATAAACAGAACCCCCTTCACACTGCGCCCGCACGTGTTCCGGGTTCACAATGGTGCCGGCATCAATACTGACCCAGGTAGCCGGAATACGCCACGTACCGTCTTCTTTCACTTCTATTTCCACCACGGTTGCGGTGTAACTTAAAAATGAGCGGTGGGCTGCCAGACCGAGGTAGCGACCCTGTGACTTCCGTTTATCCCAGTCTGCCATGGCCGTCACTCTTTCAATTACATTGATCAGGCGGCCAGTATCCACAGGGTATTTTTCAATGGGATCGCCATAATTTTCATACGCCGCGCCTTCCGCTTTTAAGTCAATCAGACGGGCAGGGCCAATGAGTGACAGCAGATGAGCTTTGGGATCCTGACCGGCGTGATGGGCCAGTTCGTCAGCGAAACTCTGCACTGCCCAGGCATGGAAAATATTGCATACGCTGCGTAGCCAGCCGATCCTCACATGGTTAACCGCTTCACCTTTTTGCAGCAACATATTCTCGATACTGAAAGGGTTATCCATGAATCCCAGACTCAGCTCGCCGTTTGATGGTGTGGTAACGCCGCCGGCGAAGGTGGTGGAAATTGACGGAAATGCGGTGCAGTGTTGCCAGGCCAGCGTTTTTCCATTTTTATCCTGCGCAGCTTTAAGGTGCTGGGCACTCACACTATGATAATAACCATGCTGAATGTCGTCTTCCCGCCGCCAGATAAGCTTAACGGGAGCGCCGGTTTGCTTTGAAAGCAGTGCGGCTTCAGCAGCATAGTCCGGCTTTGACTTACGTCCGAAACCGCCACCGAGCAAGGTCACATTGACCGTCACATTGTCAGCCGGGATCCCAAGGGCGCCGGCCACGTTATTGCGGGTAGCCTGAGGTGTTTGTGTACATGCCCAGATTTCAGCTTTATCACCCTGTACGTGAGCTGTTGCCGCCGGCGGTTCCATAGGCGCCTGTGCGAGAAGGGGGGCGAAGTAAGTCGATTCAATAACCTTGTCTGACGATGCCAGTACAGCCGGAGCATCTCCTTTCGACCTGACGGTTTCGCCGCCTTTTTGGGCTGAGGCAATGAGCGCCTGCTTTTCATCTTCAAACTGATAATGGCTATGTTCGTTTTGTGTCCACTCTATGTTCAACGCTTTTGCGCCCTGCATGGCAGACCAGGTGGACGCGGCCACGACAGCAACACCACCTAACGGATTAAACATGGCCGGTGCTGCAGCAGCCGGCATGGTGATAATATGTTTAACGCCGCTGACCTGTTTCGCTTTGCTGTCGTCCAGCGATTTTACCGTCGTGAACATGACAGGAGGGCGCACAATGACAGCGGTAAGCATACCTTCACGTTGCACATCCTGACCATATACGGTGCTTCCGGCTACCACATCCGGTAAGTCGACACTGGCAATGCCCTTGCCACTGTATTTCAAGGCGGACTTTTCCTTAACAGTGACATCTGCTTCATCGGGTACAGACAAGGTTGCTGCAACAGGAACCAGACTGGCAAAGCCGGCTTTGCGGCCTGTTGGCTTGTGTACTACGAAATGGTTTTCACAAACGCACTCACTGCTGTCAATTCCCCAGCCTTTCGCTGCGGCTTGTCTGAGCATCAATGCAGCGGTTGCGCCTGCTGTTCTCAGCCGGTCGTAATTCCGGCGGATACTTCTGGATCCGTCTGTATTCTGGTCACCGTAAACCGGGTCGCCTGTTGCCTGAGTCACCTTGACCATGGACCAGTCGGCATCCAGTTCGTCAGCAATGATTTGCGCAATGGCGGTGCGGATTTGCTGACCCATCTCCGAGCGGTGGCAGGTGACAGTAATCACACCTTCCGCACTGACAGACACAAACAGGTTCGGCGCAAGACGCTCTGCTGATGTGGCCATTTCTGCGCCCAAGGCATGAGAGGCCGGCAGCAATGTCACGGACAGGGAAAAGCCACCGGCAGCGGCAGATTTTTTCAGAAACGAGCGGCGTGACAGATTCAAATCAGACGTAGTCATTTTCCTGCCTCCGCTGCTTTTTTAATGGCTTTTTTAATTCTGGGATACGTACCGCACCGGCAGATATTGCCCGACATGGCCCGTTCGATGTCTGCGTCATCAGGCGAAGGATTAGAGGCAAGCAGAGAGGCTGCCTGCATAATCTGACCACTCTGGCAGTAGCCACATTGGGGAACATGTTCTTCCGCCCAGCTAATTTGTAACGGGTGAGCATTATTTTCATCCAGCCCTTCTATTGTGGTGATCGTTTTACCGTCTGCTGCAGACATGGGTAACTGACAGGAACGCGTAGCCTGACCATCCAGATGTACAGTACATGCGCCGCACAGTGCCATGCCACAGCCGTATTTCGTGCCGGTCATCTTCAGATCATCACGGATGTACCACAGCAGGGGCATGGCCGGGTCGCCGTCATACTCCTGAGTTTTGCCATTAATTGTAATTTTCATGATTTCGCCTTGTTTGTTCATTCCTTGTTCCCAGGTCAGTGCCGGGAGCGAAAAATGTATGCCTGTTAACTGGTTTAAGTGGTGTAAGTGTCAGTATCTACTATGATTAACCATGAATAACGCTTAGATTTATATAACCGCTTTGTGAATTTAATGTTAATCTCTGCGATACAATAGCGATAAAAACGGATGTAATGTCAATGACTCTAGCCGTCGTAAATGAAAATCAGCAAGTTCAGTATAGCCCTCTGGCCATGCTGTACCATTGGGAAAATACCCGGCCCACCGATACCTTTCTTGTTCAGCCTTCAGAGGGGCATTATCAACCTTATTCTTATGCCCAGGTTGCCGGTCTTGCAAGACGGGTAGCCCGCCGGTTAACTGAGTTGTCACTGCCCGCCGGCAGCCGTATTGGTATTTTCGCTAAAAATTGCGCGGAATGGTTTGTCGTTGATCTCGGGATCATGATGGCTGGTCATATTTCGGTACCCATTTTTGCTTCTGCCGGCGGGGATACGCTGAATTATGTTATTCGCCACGCAGATATTAAGCTCATGTTCATCGGCAAACTGGATAAGCCCGATACGCAATTACCTGCAGTGCCGGCTGACTTGCATACTGTGGCAATGCCTTATCCCGGGATCCCTGCCAGCGAGAAATGGGAAGCCTTTATTGCCTGCGAACCGCTAGCCGGCTCGCCTGATCGTGATCTTGATGATGTAATGACCATTATCTACACCTCCGGCAGCACCGGCGAGCCTAAAGGTGTGGTGCACAGTTTTCGCAGTATTTGCTGGGCAGCGGCTAATTCACTGGAAGCGCTGACGTTCTGTGCCACTGACCGGATGATGAGTTATTTGCCGCTGGCGCACATAACCGAACGGGTACTGGTAGAACTGGCCAGTTTCTATGCCGGCGGAAAAATCCACTTTGTCGAATCCCTTGATACCTTCCAGCGGGACGTAAAACATTGTCAGCCCACCTTGTTTATTTCTGTACCGCGGCTATGGACCAAGTTCCGAGATGGTGTGCTTGGCAAAATGCCACAGAAAAAATTGTCTTTGCTGTTAGCTATTCCTTTTATCAATTCCATGGTGAAAAAGAAGATACAGCAGGGATTGGGGTTATCAGAAGCACGCTTGTTTGCCAGCGGTTCAGCACCACTGGCTCCCGCTATTATCAGTTGGTTCAGTAAGATTGGTATTCCCATCAGTGAAGGCTGGGGAATGACGGAAAACAGTGCTTACGGGTCTGCCTGCGTACCGTTCCGGCAGGATAAAATAGGTAAAATTGGGAAGGCCTATAAAGGTGTGGATATCCGCATCAGCAGTGAAGGCGAAATTCAGGTTAAATCTCCCTGTAACATGGTGGAGTATTACCTGGATCCGGTAAAAACGGCGGAAGTCCTGACCCCTGACGGCTATTTAAAAACCGGTGATAAGGGAGAAATTGACAACGAAGGGTACGTGAAAATTACCGGACGCCTGAAGGATATATTTAAAACAGAAAAAGGAAAATATGTGACGCCGGCGCCTATTGAAGCCCGCATCATGGAG
This sequence comes from Alteromonas sp., assembly GCF_984505615.1. Lineage (NCBI taxonomy): Bacteria > Pseudomonadati > Pseudomonadota > Gammaproteobacteria > Alteromonadales > Alteromonadaceae > Alteromonas > Alteromonas sp. The sequence continues at coordinate 21,475 of NZ_CFHOXV010000027.1, forward strand.
AATGATTTAATTGAGCAGGTGTGTGTCGTCGGTACCGGATTACCTCAACCGGTGGCCTTACTGGTGTTATCGGAGGAAGCCGTTAAGCAACCCAAACTGACACTGGAAACCCGTTTGCAAAGTACACTGAACGCAGTAAACAGCAATCTGGAAAGCCATCAGAAGCTTGATCATATGCTGGTGATCAATGAGGAGTGGACCATCGACAATGGATTACTCACTCCCACGCTGAAAGTGAAGCGACATGTGCTGGAGGAGCGGTATAAGTCAGTGATTCTGGCCGGATACCGGGAACCGGTTGTGTGGATTAACTAAATTTATTGGTTAAATTTAATACAGCTTTCAGTTTCTCTGTTACTATTAAAACTCTCCGGGTCGTCGGGGCCCGGCATGCAAAGGAACGCTTATGAAAATGAATGTATTACCCGTCACATTAGTATTCGCTTCACTGGCCTTATCTGCTTCAGCATACGCTGATGTTGCTGACTACATGAAAGCTGCCGGTGCGTTCTGTGACAAGCTGAAAGTGTGTATATCGCAGGAAATGGAAAAAGAAATGGGCGGCGAAGTTCCACCTCAAATGCGCGGGATGGTAGAAGGTATGGCCGACCAGATGTGTCAGCAATATGTACCTGAAATGTTCGAAGAGAAATTTGCTGCGCACGAAGACATAGTGGAGAAAAGTACAGAGTGTCTTAATGAGATGCTTGATGTTGACTGCAGTGAGTTTGAAGACTTAAATGAACCCGCTTCATGCAAAGAAGCTGAATCTATGGCAAAGGCCAGGGGTCTGATTGAATAGCCTCTCAGCCCGGATGAAAAAGTAGAAAGCTCACTAAAGAAGTGAGCTTTTTACTATGATTTATTCTCAGGCAGGATAGCGTTCTGCCAGTCCTGCGTAAACCTGATCAGCGTAGCTTTCGTGGTTGATATCCAGTGCCGCTAATACTTCCACAAGGTGTTCATTGTCTTCCCGGCCTTGCCACTCTTTGATATAGGTTCCGGCTTTATAACCATTGTCCTGACGGAAAAAGTTCAGCACATTCTTACCCACATACTGGCGAAACAACTCATCACTAGTCATTTCGCTTTGACCGGCGATATGCATAAACAGTGGCACACTGAAACGTTTTGCCGCACAAAGACCGGCCATCAGTTCCAGGTTATCCAGCAGTGACTGCTGCTCCGGGTGATAATCTGTGCCGTCAAACTGCACTTGCACTGAAGTCTGTGCAAGTTGTGCCGCCAGTGCATCAGCGGTTGCCTGCACATCACCCTGATAATCAATAATGCTTGCAGAAAGGGCAAAGTGCCAGATATCTACCAGCTCCATTTGTAACTGAGGTAAATCTTTCTGTTGTGCTTTCCACCACTTCCAGCCGTGGTGCTCAATAGCCTCTACCGATTCCACCATCGCGGCACGCAGGTAACCATATCCGGCGGTTAACCACTGAGGGTTCACTTTGGTGTTCATTTTATTTTGCAGCGAGAGCATGGTGGCGAGTTGTTGTTGGCTTAACATGTTTTTCTTCATAACGATTGTCAGGATGACAGAATTGTATAGGAACAGCATACGGGAGAAAAGCACTGGCAAGTTGCCTTGTCTTGGTGCGTTTGCACCAAAACAAAAAAACTGCTTTCGCAGTTTTTTGATGAGGCTAAGGCTAAGATTTTGAATTTTATAGATTATTTTTTTCTGGCACGCATAGTGCCTTATCTATAGTGTTATCTGTGCTTTCTCCTGGCGTTAACCTTTTCCGGTGCCAGGCAACGCCGCGAACCGGTTGTCACGAGTGAGCCCGTAACCTTGCCCATACAGATTTTTCGTGTCCTGAGGTCTGTATGGGTTTTTTTATCCACACAATTCTACCTCAAGGCCATTTTTTAGCCAACCGTTTATTTATTGAACTTTAGTCTGTTTTTTGCTGCTGGCTCATTCTCACGTTATCCCGTAACATGGGAAAAAATGCGTGAATTCAGGTGATCATTGCTAGCCCTTTATCCCTCAAACAAGCTCGAACATCTCAGTTTTTTATTGTCAGCGTTGCTTAGCCAACAGAGCCAGTCGGAAGACACGGCCTCTCTGTTCACACCGCAAACGATTCTGGTTGAAAGCCCCGGCATGCAGCACTGGCTGAACATGTCACTGGCTCAGGACCGTTCCGTGGCGATGAACCTGTCATTCCCTTTGCCGGTCAGGTTCATGTGGGATACCGCACGTAAAATACTCGGGGAAGAACGGGTGCCGAAACAGTCGCCGTTTCGGCGGGAAGTGCTGGTATGGCGGATAGACGCCATCATCCGCAGCGCTGCATTCTCTGAATTGCCGGAGGCTGAAGCGGTAAACCGTTACTGGCAGCAGTGCAGTAATGAAGAGGAAGCCAGTGTACAGCGCCTTCAATTTGCCACGGCGCTGGCAGACGTATACGAACAATACTTGTTATTCCGGCCTCAGTGGCTGTTCGCCTGGGAAGAAGGGAAGGGCGCAGACACCGGTAACAGCGATGAAGTCTGGCAGGCTGTTATTTGGCGCGCGCTGGTAAAAGAGAACCGCGATCATCCGGCCCGGCTTCATGCCGATGCGATGGAAGCGCTGGCAGAACGGGGCAGCGAACTGTCCTTACCGGAAAATATCATTGTTTTTGCCATTAACACCATGGCTCCGCAACTGGTGCAATTTCTCGATGCACTGGCTGTGCACACACATATCCATGTGTTTCACCTTAATCCCAGTGTGAATTACTGGGGCGAGGTAAAAAGTAACAAAGAGCAGGCGAAACTGTTACGGGAGTCCGGCCTGGCCCAATGGCAGGAAGCACGGCAGGACAACCCCCTGTTAGGTAACCTGGGTCAGCAGGGGCGTGATTTGTTTAACCTGCTTACCCCCCTTGAAAGCTATGAAGTCAGCGCATTCGACACCGATCCCTTGGTAGCAGAAGAGCTGGCCGGCCGGCGCCTGCATGCCATGCAGGAGGATATCTTACATGCCTGTGCACCTGAAGCCCGTTCCGGTTTTAACAGCGAAGACAACAGCATTACAGTTGTCAGTGCCCATACGGCGCTGAGGGAAGTTCAGGCACTGCACGATTACCTGCTGACGTTAATGAATACCGCTGGTGCTGACGGTGAAACCCCGTTGAAACCCTCTGATATTGTAGTGATGTGTCCCGCAATTGAAGAATATGCCCCATTTGTGGAGGCGGTTTTTCACCGTGTGGGTACGCCGGAAGCGGGCGATACTGAACCGCCCCGTATTCCGTGCTCCATCGCAGACCGTGCGCCCCTTGATGCCGAACCTATGATCGCCGCTTTTGTACGGTTACTCAGTTTGCCTGACAGTCGCTTTGAGGTTAGTCAGATCATTGATTATCTGCGTCTTGAACCGGTTCAGCGAAAGTTCCGGCTTACCTCTGAAGACATCGATATGATGAGCGAATGGTTGCACCAGGCACATGTGCACTGGGGTCGAAACGCTGCACATAAATCTGCCTTACTTGATAAGGAAGCGGCTGAGACCTTTACCTGGGCCTGGGGATTGCGACGTTTGCTCACCGGCATGACTATGAAGGACTCACCGTTAGTAGCCGGCGATATTCTGACTATTCCTGATGTGGAAGGGCAGAGTACAGTATTGCTGGGTAAGCTGATCCATTTACTTGAAGCGCTTTCCTTATTTGCCTCAGAATTGAAAGCGCCGCGAAGTGCTGACGCATGGCATGATTATCTCAATGAGATGAAAGCAGAATGTTTTGAAGCTACACCGGAAGATATGCCCGGTTGGGAAGCGATATCCAAAGCCACTGCTGATCTGGTAACCCATTGTGAGCAGGCTGGTTTCAGTGATGAGCTTACACTGAGTCAAATCCGTGCGGTGCTGGTAAAAAAATTCACTACGCCGGATGCGGCGAACCACTTCCTCACTGGTCAGGTAACCTTCTGTTCCATGCTGCCTATGCGCAGCATCCCTTTCAAAGTCGTATGTATTCTTGGCCTTAATGACGGTGAATTTCCCCGTCAGTCAGCCCCGCTCAGCATCGATTTAATGGCAAAGACGCCCCGTAAAACCGGTGACCGTTCAAGACGTCTGGAAGACCGCTACCTGTTTCTGGAAGCATTAATCTCTGCCCGTGAATATTTGTATCTGAGTTATCAGGGACGGCGGGGAAAAGACAATACAGAACGCCAACCCAGTCTGGTGTTGTCAGAATTACTTGCGGTGCTCAGCAGCGGGTATGAATTTACGCCGTCCTGTGTGCGGCAGTTACCTTTACATCCGTTCAGTGCCGCCAACTTTACCGGTGATATGCCCTCGTTTGAAAGCGGCTGGTTCCGTCTGGCCGGTGCGGTAACGACTGTACCTGACGGAAGTCAGGGTGAGTTTGCTGCTACTTCTGCTCCGTTGCCGCAGGCTGTTATCAGCACAGACGATATGGCAGGCGTGTTCGACAACCCGCTGCGGGCATTTGCCGGTCAGAGACTGGGTGTCCGGCTGGAACAGGCTGAACCTTTGCTTGCTGATGAGGAGCCCTTCAGTGAAAACAATCTGCTGCGGTTTAATGCGTTAAGGGCCTTTACGGAGGCGGGTATTCACCAGCAGGATAAGACACTGGTGAGAGAAACGTTACAAAAAAGCGGTGATTTTCCTGATACCCCGCTGACACCTGCACTGATGGAAAGCTGGGAACAGGCAGGCGCGCAATTATCTTCAGGCCTGGGTTTGCATATGGCAGAGCAGAATTATATCAGCGCTGATCTGGGGGAATTACAGTTAGAAGCCGGTGCCTGGCTTGGCAGCGACGGCCTTAAAATGCTGCATTACGGTTCGCAGAACGCAAAAAGGATGATGGCCCAGTACCTGACGTTGTTATGTTTTAACGCAAACGGAAATGATCTGCCCCTGCAGGTTTTTTACCTGAAATGGGCAAAGGGACAGGCAGAGCTCAGGCAGGCGACATGGCACCCTGTCATGATGGAAGTAGCTCAGCAACGTCTTGAAGAAATTGGTGCATTGTACAGGCAGATATTAAGCGAACCGGTGCCCTGTTTTGCCGGGCTGGCAGTAGAGTTAACGAAAAAATATACCGGTGGCCGGAAAAAAGAAAAGCCACAAATCCCGCTATCACAATGGTTGTCATCGCCTGAGGGCTTAAAAACCTGGGAGAACGCACTGGACAGCGGTTTTATGCAGGCAAGCATCAACGACGACCCGTATGTGCGCTGGTTCTTCCCGCAAGGCTTGCTACCGGACCAATTTCCCTGTGAAGCCGCAGAGCGGTTTTTCGTGCCGCTGTTGTTAAATCAGAAAGATGGAAAAGTCTCGTGAGTGAATCTTCCGTGCAATCCTCCTCCCTTGATGTTATTGCCATGCCCCTTCGCGGCCGGCACTTAATTGAAGCCAGTGCCGGGACCGGTAAAACCTTCAATATCACCCGTATTTACCTGCGGCTGTTGCTGGAAAAAAGCTATACCGTGCAACAGATCCTGGTCATGACGTTTACCAAAGCGGCCACAGAAGAAATTAAAGGGCGGATAGCTGAAACCCTTCGCGAAGCTGTTGATTTGTGGCGGCATGCGGCTTCTCAATCATCGTTACCGGACAGCGCCGATCCGGTATTTCACGCGCTGTATGCTATTGCTCCGGGTGAGCAGGGGCTGGCAAAGCTGGAAGCGGCATTGCTGGAACTGGATGAAGCCGCGGTATTCACCATTCATGGCTTTTGTAATCACGTGTTGTCCCAACTGGCGTTTGCCAGCGGCTCGCCCATGTCTCTGACGCTTGAAACGGATACACAGGCTCTCTGGGAAGAAGCGGCGGCAGACTGGATACGGATTATGGCATTGCAACCGCAGCAATATGCGTTACTCGCAGAAGCGGGCTGGCATGTGCCCGGGCAGTTTATCGCTGAGTTTAATCAGGCTATTAAGAGTGAGCTGGAGCCGGAATACTGCGATGATGAAGCTGTTCTGCGCCAGTACGAAAAAGGGCTGAACAACCTGAAAGTGCGCTTTCAGCACACGTTTCATGATTTATACAGTGAACTGAAAATCCATGAAGCGCTCATCAGCGAAAAACTGATTTTAAGTAAAAAAGGCAGTGAGCGGGATGAGCGGGCAGCAGAATGGGAAGTGTTGCTGAACTGGCTGGAAGCGAAGCGGATTGGTTCTCCGGATAAAGCGGCGAAAGAATTCGTCAAAGGCACCAGGTATTCCAGACAAAAAGAGGTGAAAGCGGTCCTGGAGCCGGTTAAAGATTTCATCATTAGCCTGGAAAAAGAGCTGGCGCAGCTGGACGCGGCAAAACAAAAAAATGAACAGCAACAACCGCTGTATAAACTGGTCTGTGAAGGCTTTGCGTGGATACGGCAGCATGTGGCTAATGCAAAACGCAGGTTGGGCATTGTCGATTTTGACGACCTTATCCGTCTGCTGGCGCAGAAGGTAAAGGGTGGCGATGACACGCTGAAAAAAGCGCTGCGGGCGTTATATCCGGTGGCACTGATTGATGAATTTCAGGATACCGACGACAGCCAGTACAGCATTTTATCTGCGGTTTATCCTTCCGGCAGCGATGATTTGACCCTGATGATGATTGGCGATCCTAAACAGGCGATTTACGGCTTCAGGGGCGGGGATATTTTCACTTATCTGGAAGCTGGCCGTCAGGCGGATTACCGGTGGGTGATGGACACAAACTGGCGCTCTGTTGCGCCCATGGTCGACGCCTATAACCGTCTTTTTTACGGTGCGCCTGTGGAAGCGCAAGCCCGTGATGTCTTCGGTTACGGCATCCGGTACGAGCCGGTAAAATCGACTGAGCATGCCAAAGCCGCGAAACATCCCTTAAGCGATCCTGCTGAACGTGCCGCACTGAATTATGTGGTACTGGAAGCTGAAGAAGACACGCCTGCCAATGCCAATACGTTGTCTCTGCAACTGGCTAACTGGATGAGTCATGAGATCCAACGCTTGCTGTCTGAGGCAATGTTGGGTGAAACACCTTTACAGCCTGCTGATATCGCCATTCTCGTCCGCTCCGGGCCGGAAGCCGATCTGGTCAAAAAGGCATTGCGGCAGGTCGGGCTGGGTTCGGTTTATCTCAGCACCAGTACCTCTTTGTTCGCATCGGCAGAAGCAGCAGATTTATACCGTGTTCTCGACGGCATATGGCACAGTGAGCAAATACGGCGTCTTTCTGCAGCCCTTGCCAGTCCGCTGATGGGGTATCCCCATGAAGAGCTCGTTGCCATGCTTCATGATGAAGACGATGACCTGTGGGAAGACTGCATGGCGGAAGTGGGCACACTTCGCCAGATATGGCTGAAACAGGGTTGTATGGCCGTGGTACTGAATTTGCTGCGGCGCAGGTTCCGGGTCACCGGCCGCGATACTGAACGACAACTGACCAACTATATGCATCTGGCGGAAGTGCTGGAACAACAGGCGTCGGCCACATTGCAGCCGGAGCAGTTACTGCAATGGTTGCACCGTCAGGTACATGATCCTCAGTATGGTGAGGAACAAATCCAGCGCCTTGAGAGCGATGCGCGGCTGATTCAAATCATTACCCAGCACGGTTCTAAAGGACTGGAATATCCGGTGGTTTTTGTACCTTTTGCCAGCCGCTACCGCGACCCGGTAAAGCAGGGCACCCGGGATCTGACAATTTATAAATACTACAACAGCGAAACCGGAAAACAGACCCTGCAACTCGGGGCTACTGAGGAAGTGGCGGCACAGGTCCGTGATGAAGGTGAAGCGGAAGCCATGCGCTTGCTGTATGTGGCCATTACCCGTGCCGCACACCGGTGTTACTTAGGCGTAGCCCCCTATAAAAATAATGAACGCTCAGCGCTGGGTAAAGCCGCTGATGTGAAAGCAGGAGAAAGCTGGTACTTGCCGGTAAACAAAGTGGAGCTGGAGAACGGCGGGCATACCCGCTATTTGCAGGCCGCTGAATTACCTGCAGAGCCTCATTCTGATCACACTGCTTTCCCACAAGCCAGTGAAGTACCACTGGCAATCAGCCAGTTCAAAGGCTCTGTTGAAGATGCATGGCGTTTGTATTCTTTTACCGCGCTGACCAGACAGCAGATTGCGGTTAAACAGACGGCCCGTGACGAAGAAACCGACCTTGCAGTGCCGGGAAACGAGCCTGTTGCAGGCGAATTACCCATCCGTTTCACCCTTGAAAAAGGGGCAACGGCCGGTAACTTGCTGCACGATTTACTGGAAGTGACCGATTTTACTGCGCCAGACTGGCAGTCTCATCGCAGTATGGCCAATCGCTTAAGCCTGAGTGATGATGATTTCAGCGCGCTCAGCTGCTGGATGGACGAAGTACTCGCCACGCCGCTCTGCGCCCCGGGACTGCGCGTTCCCCTCAACAGCCTGTCGCTGCCTGTTACATTGCGGGAGGCAGAATTTTATTTTCCGGTTGAGAAAGCCAACTGGTGGTCAATAAGCCGTATCCTTACTGCCCATCGCAGCGCAGTAAACGGCGATAACGCGCTGGCAGTACCCAAGCTATCCCGTCCCATGCTGGAAGGTATGATGCACGGCTTCATTGATTTAATTTTTGAGCACGACGGGCGTTTTTATGTGGCGGATTATAAATCCACCCATCTGGGCGATACGTTCACCGGTTATTCTTTCAATGCGCTGGCGGACAATAACCAGCACCATTTGTACGATCTGCAATATTTATTGTATGCACTGGCATTGCACCGGTTTCTGACAGTCAGTAAACCGGATTATGACATTCACCGCCACCTGGGCGGGGTGTTTTATCTTTATGTGCGCGGCATGCATCCTGACAACAGCGGTAGTGAAGGCGTGTTCTATACGCCCCTTGCGGCTGAACTCGTTCTCGCACTGGATGCGGCCTTCAAAGGTGAAACCGGGGAGGTCGCGTTATGACAATACCTGCTATGAAAACCTACGCTGGTATCGAATCCATTGATTATTATTTTGCCCGCCATTATGTGCAGGCAGTGGATGCCTCAATCCGCACTGACGCGTTTCATTTGCTGGTGGCATTGTCATGGCACTTGCGTCAGGGACATACCTGCCTGCCACTGGCAGAAATTGCCGGAAAGCAATTGTTTGATGATGAGGAACAGGCATGTGACGGGGTGACATTTGCGGAACTCACCCCCCTCATCAGGCTGGCAAGAACACTGGCTGAAACCTTTGAAGATCCGCAACAGCTGGTTTACCACAGAGGCAAGCTCTATACAGCCCGCTACCATGATTTTGAACAGGTTGTAGCAAAAGGAGTCGTGCAGCGACTGCACGCCAGACAATTTACTGATGAAGACTATACGCGGTTGCAAAAGATCTGGCGGCATCTGTTTCCGGTGACGCCGGTACTGGATCAGGACTGGCAGCAGATTGCGGTTGCCTGTGCACTGACACGGGAATTTGCAGTGATTAACGGCGGCCCCGGGACAGGTAAAACCTACACCGTAGCCCGTTTACTGCTGGCATTGCAGGCTTCGTCGGAAAAAGCGCTGAATATTAAGCTGGCTGCGCCTACCGGAAAAGCGGCTCAACGTTTAACAGAGTCAGTGAGTGACAGCCTGAATGGCATTACCGGCGCAGATATTGAGCCACTTAAAGCGCGCATAGTCACACAGGCCAGCACCTTGCACCGGTTACTGGGGATCCGGCCAAACTGGGTCAGACCGCGGCATCATTCCGATAATCCGGTGCAGTGTGACGTATTCATTATCGATGAGGCTTCAATGGTAGATCTTGCCCTGATGGCGCGGGTTTTCCGTGCCTTACCGGATGACGCCAGGGTCTATCTGGTGGGCGATGCCAATCAGTTACCTTCCGTTGAGTCGGGCAATGTGCTTGAAGCGCTGGCTGGCAATGATGACGACCGTCATCTTACTGTGCCTGCTGAGCTTGCTGCACATGTACATAAATTGTGTCCGCATTTACCCGGTCTTGCCACCGACGATGAACAGCTTACTACCGTGTTTTCTCTGAAAGTCAGTCAGCGTTACAGCGGTAAACTGGCAGAAATTGCAGTGGCGGTCAGAACCGGTAACAGCGATGACATGCTGGCACGGCTGACCCGTGTCAGTGAGCCGGTAACCGGTTTGTTAAGCCTGGAAGATGTGGTGCTCATGCCGCCACCTGAAAACACGGATTTCACCAAACTGGTAAAAGACAGCTTCGCGCCGCTGCAGCAGGCAACATCACCGGCTTCTGCACTGGCTGCTATGGGACAATGCCGGTGGCTGACACCGGTGCGCAACGGCAAACAAAGTGTCAGCGAACTGAATACGTCTATAGAGCGCATTTTGCAGCCCGGTAAGCTGAATGGCCGGGACATCCACTATACAGGAAGGCCTGTGATGGTCATGGAAAATGACTATACACAGCGATTGTTCAATGGTGATACGGGCGTGATCTGGCCTGATGACAATAAACAACTGAAAGCATGGTTTACTGATGACCAGGGTGCGTTAAGGGCGGTGAGTTTATCCCGGTTACCTGCAGTAGAAACGGTGTACGCCATGACCATACACAAATCACAGGGATCGGAGTTTCAGCGGGTGGTAATGTGGTTGCCGGAAGCAAGCGGTAAAGCAGCCAGCTTGTTTACCCGCGAACTGTTATATACCGGACTGACCAGGGCGAAAAAAGGGTGTGTGATGATAGGTCACACTCAGCGGATCAAAGAGATTATCGCTCAGCGGGCTACCCGTTTCTCCGGTTTACAGGCATGCATTGAAGAAAACTGGCATCACACCTGATCATCAAACCTGAAAGTAAAACAGGCAATCTGATTTAGCCGTTTCTGCCAGCCGGTTTACTACAATGAGCATCATGGGCATGGTCACTGTAAGACAATGATCGTCAGCACAGAACCAGGTGCTGACGGCTTCTCTGGGGCTTCTTCCGGCGATGCGGAAATGGCTGAGTTTATGATGGTCCACCCATCCGAGTACATCGCCGGGATTGACCTGTGTAAAACTCAGACCGGATATGTCCTGCCGCAACGTGCAATTGACGCCGAACACCGGTTTATCTGAATACGTCAGCGCCGCACTTCTTCGCAGTTCTAGTCTTCGCGGCTGTTTAAGTATGTTAACCAGCTGACGGGGATGGATTGTTCCGGTTTGCCAGAAATGCATCAGGCCTTTGTATAACTGACTACGCTGAAGACCGGTATATTCCGCCGGTGCATAGACAGAAATGAGGGGATGATCTGCAGATAAATCCGTAATCGCACCGGTCTTGAGGGGAGACCAGAGCAGATTGCCGGAGAAAAAAGATGTCAGAGCACAGGTATCTCTGTTTTCTGTCGCCGAAATGGCAAAGGTTTCTGTGAGCACGCAGGAGTCGTGGATATCGACCAGCGCACCGGGTTGCCATTTTTCAATCTGGTTGAGCAGTGTATTAGCGGGATGTCCGGGCTGGCAGATGAAAGGGTCGCGAAAGCAGCGGTTGAGATCCCGCTGACCCGGTAAAAACGGATGACTGAATTGAGGAAGCAGTTTCGCTGCTTCTACTGAGATAATCACAATTTTCATGTCCGTGGCAGGTTCGCCGCCATAGATCATGGTAGCCAGTAATGTTCGTAAACTGTTGCTGTTGTCTCCGTGCAGCAGGCTGGTAATTACTCTGCAGGGTGTTTCTTTCCCCTTTTTTTCCTTCCCTTTGATGTGCAGTACTGACGGGCCGGGCAACTGGGCAATGAAATCTGTTGCAGAGGCGGGGAGCAGAGCGGTATCCACATCATAAAAGTGATAGAACCCGTCCTGCTCAGTATCGGTTTTCCGGAATGCCGCCGTCATAATTATTCCTGTATCGCCATGAGATCCGTTATTCACAGAAAGCATAGTTGCCCGTGGTTTTTATGCGTTGACGCAGATCAAGAGGAAGGATTTCTGCAGAAATGGCCACCGTCCGGTAGAAATTCCACCCGACTTGCGTGGCGAAGGCGGGAGAGTTTAATCGCAAAACCAGCGTTATTCAGCGTGTGATCTTGCACCTTGCGAAATAATCAGGGTAGGGTAGGAAACGGAACTTCGCGTTCACTAAAACATAATAAATATAAATCCGCGCAGGCTTTTCTGCCTGTCGCAGACGTTCAGACACGACACTTGTTGAACTTATAATTTGGAGAACTCACTTTGCGCAAATCCCTCTCGATGTTGCTGCTGCTTGTCAGCAGTAATCTGTGGGCTGCACTGCCGTCGGTATCTGACTTTACGAAGGATATGACCCGCAGTGATGGCTACCTGCCATTCTATTACGATGCCGGCTCAGACAAAATTTATCTGCTGGTTAATAAACCTGATACCCAAATGCTGTTGCAGACCAGTCTGCCCCAGGGGGTAGGTTCTAATGATATTGGTCTGGATCGTGGTCAGCTTGGCCTGGCTCACCTGATTGTGTTTGAACGTCACGGCAACAAAGTGCTGATGAAAGAGCTGAACACCCGTTACCGTTCAGTCTCCGATAATGCTGCCGAACTGGCCAGTATTGATGAAGCCTTTGCTGACTCCGTGCTGGCGGGTTTTACCGCAGTCGCTGAGAAAGGTGACAACGTCCTGATTGATTATACGTCGTATCTGCTCAGTGACGTGCACGGTATATCAAACCGTCTTACCCGTGCGAAGCAGGGCAGTTACAAACCTGATCCGTCACGCAGCGCCGTTTTCCTCCCACGTAGCAAAGGTTTTCCAAAAAATACCGAGCTGGAGTCTATTGTTACTTTTGCAGGTAGCAATCCCGGCGAGTATGTAAAACAGGTTACCCCCAGTGCGGAAAGTATCACTGTGCATTTGCATCACTCGTTTGTAGAGTTACCTGAACCGGGTTATACGCCGCGGGCATATCATCCTTTTGCAGGGTACGGTAAGCAATATTATTACGACTACGCCACGGATATTACTGAACCTACTGAAGTAAAATACATAGCCCGTCACCGTCTGCAAAAGAAAGACATTAATGCAGAGGTGAGTGAGCCGGTAGAACCTATTATTTATTACCTTGATCCCGGCATTCCGGAACCGGTCATGAGTGCGCTTAAAGAAGGTGCAAGCTGGTGGAATCAGGCTTATGAAGCTATCGGCTATAAAGATGCTTTCCAGGTAAAAGTATTGCCTGAAGGTGCCGATCCTATGGACATCCGTTACAACATGATTAACTGGGTTCACCGTGCAACCCGTGGCTGGTCATACGGTTATTCAGTGAAAGACCCCCGTACCGGTGAAATCATTAAAGGCAATGTGACGCTTGGTTCGTTGCGGGTCCGTCAGGATTTTCTGATTGCTCTGGGTATGACCAGCCCGTTTGACGGTGAGCAGACAACAGATGCCCAGAAAGAGATGGCGCTGGCCCGAATCCGTCAGCTGTCAGCTCACGAAGTGGGACACACACTGGGCTTGTCGCATAATTTTGCTGCCAGTGAAGACGGCCGAGAGTCTGTGATGGATTATCCTCATCCCCTTATCAGCGTTAAGAACGATAAAATCGTGCTGGATGACGCTTATGATACCGGTATGGGCAAGTGGGACTTCCACACGATTGCTTACGGCTACCAGGACTATGCTTCTGCGGAAGCTGAAGCTGCCGGACTGGCGGCATTAATTGAATCGGACCGTGAAAAGGGCCTCGAATTTAAAACCGACTGGGACACCCGTTCTGCTTATCACCCTTCAAGTAATGGTCATATGTGGGACAACGGCAATGATCCGCTGGATGCCTTTGATGAAATGGCCGGTATTCGCAGTCTGGCGCTGAAAAACTTTGGAATGAATTCTATTCCTGATAATGCCAGTTTGTCGTCTCTGGAAGACGTACTTGTGCCGGTTTATCTGTCACACCGTTATCAGCTGGAAGCGGTATCCAAGCAGATTGGCGGTCTGGATTATGAATATGAGCGCAAAGGTGATTACAGCAAACCAAAAGGTGTGAGTTTTGTTGCTGCAGAGCGTCAGAAGCGGGCACTTAAACAATTGCTTGAAGCGACGTCACCGGCTTTCCTGCGCTTACCGGATGAAGTGCTTGCACTTATCCCGCCAACGGCATTCGGCGATGATATTACCCGTGAGCAATTCAAAAGCCGTATGGGACTGGCATTCGACCCGGTCAGTGCCGCAGAAGCCGCAGCCAATTTCAGTTACAGCCTGTTACTGCATCCTGAACGCCTGAACCGTGTCTCCTGGCAGGCCAGCCAGTCGAAAGGGATCCCTGACGTGGCAGAAATTGCCGGCCGTATTTTTGCTATGCACTGGTACGACAAAAAGCAGGCTGATTATGGTCTGAATGCCAGATTACGCATGGTAGCGCTGAACGCTGTTATAAAAGCGGCAACGTCAGATGAACTGGCGCCGGAAGCGAAACTGGCGCTGAATGATGCGCTTATGGAGCTTGACGAGTGGCTGGACGATAAAAGTAAATTGCCGGGTTCTGAGCTGTTACATAAACAACTCGGCGTATACTTTGAAACAGGCAGCTGGCCGGGTGCATTCGAACCTAAACCTCTGCCACCGGGTTCACCCATTTAAGCGGTGTCAGCAGGCAGTTTGTCTGATGAATCACCGGTGTAATACAGTATAAAAAAACGGCGCATCATGCGCCGTTTTTATTTGTGTTCTTTTTCTGCTCAGGCCGTAGTCAGGTAGGTATAGTTTGTGAATACCTTAAATAACTGGGTGCCGCTGAGCACCGATGCGGACGGAAAATGAAGCATGGGAATTAAATCGCAGGGGGCTTCAAGGGTAAAACAGCCGGCCTCTGTATCGAGTTCATCAATGTTGAGGACCCTCGCCATCGTGTCGCCCCGTGTGACTTTCTGACCGGGTTTAACGCAGTACTCCACCATACCGCCCCATTGGGTGAATAATGTTTTGTAGTCTTTTAGCGCCACGCCTATACGGTCCATCCCGGCTGGCTCCAGCGTAGATGCCGGTAACACGTCTTTTTGTGTCAGGTAAGTCAGAATACTCAGCGCATCCACTTTTCCTTCAGAGAACTGAATCACTTCCTGACTACCCATTTCAAGGGTGAACCCTTCCACGCCGAATGCGAAAGGCCGGCCGAACCTTGCTGTCAGTGCATCCTGCAGTGTCCACCAGGGACAAAACGTAGCTTCATCCAGTGCACCGGCAAATTTGTTAGGAATAAAAATACAGTGAGGAAAGTTAAACTGGTAAGCCGCATCTCTGGCATATTCAGGAATATAAATGTGTCTTGTGGATACCGGTCCATTGTGTAAGTCCAGCACAAAATCAGCATTCACAGCCAGTTGCTGTAACTTCAGATTAAGTTGTTGAGCCAGCCCGAGTCCCCAGGGCGAAGCCAGCTTTTCGGCAATACACTCTGCCCAGTAATGACGGAAGTCGTTGCGGATAGTGGCTATATCATCACTGTCCTGCACCGTTTCTGCAAACGCCAGGACTTTTTCTTCATCATAAAAATAGCCGCGGTTCCAGTTTGTCCCGTTTACCGGGTCAAAGCGCCCAAGGGTGTATTCACCGGCCTTGATGTTGGTGCCAATGGGATTACAGTTCGGGACGAGAATGATTTCACCGGCAATCTGCTGATCTTTCAGTGCCTGAATTAACTGATATATCACCACGTTGCCCTGAACTTCAGCGCCATGGATAGAGCTCTGGATATAGACTACAGGACCAGGTTTTTCTCCCTTGAAACGGTAAACAGGCACATTCATGCTGCGGCCTGAAGCATTCTGGGCAACCACCATGTGGTTTTTCGTCATTATTGTCATAATATCTCTTTTATTTTGGCTGACAAATGTCACAGTCTGGCAGCGGTGGTACGGTAAATTTTTGCCATTGAAAAGTGAGGCCGTCAAAAAGGTGAAGTTCACCGGCGGGTAATGTACCAAAACCGGTCAGTACCTGCATGGCAAGTTGCGCCTGGCAGGCACCGGTGATACTGACTACCGGAGAAAGGATACCTGCCTCGTTACAACTCAGTTCTGTCATACTGAAGCGTTTTTCCACACACTGATAGCAGGCTTTATTGCTGCCGGGCATGCTGATAAAAAGCTGACCTTCAAACCGGATGGCAGCACCGCTGACAAGGGGTTTACCAAGGCGGTAACTGATTGCATTGATTTGCTTTCTGCTGGCAAGATTGTCTGTACAGTCAATAACTATGTCATGGCTTTCTACCAGACGGCTCAGCAGGTTATCATCCGGCCTTTCGGATACACAATGAATGGCACACTCCGGCACGAGTGCAAGTAAACGTTGCCGGGCCGCTTCTGTTTTTAATTTACCGCAATCTTCTGGCGTAAACAGAATTTGTCGGGGAAGATTGTGTGCTTCCACTCTGTCATCGTCGGCCAGTGTGATTGTTCCCGCGCCGCCGGTGCACATGAGCTGGGCAACCGTATTACCCAGGCCTCCGGCGCCAAGGATTAATACTTTGCTGTTGAGCAGTTTTTCCTGACCTTCCAGGTCAAACTGTGGCAGCACGATGTGCCGGTTGTATCGCATAGCTTGAGTATGCGTTAAAGTATCTGGCATAGTAGTAAAAAATCTCTTTTCAGCGACGGTGCGGTACTAAGCGTACACGTATATTTACCGCCGTATTTTATCAGGAAAACCCATGTCTTCAGCAGTATCTCTCAATATCGCCGTTCTTACTATCTCTGACACCCGGACAACAGACACAGACACGTCCGGCGCTTACCTCATTGAAGCTGTAGAAACAGCAGGCCATAAGCTGGCTGCGCGGGATCTGGTAAAAGATGATATTTATGCCCAGCGTGCGATTGTGTCTGCGTGGATTGCCGATCCTGCTATCCATGCCGTTCTGGTAACCGGTGGTACCGGCTTTACCCACAGAGATTCAACACCGGAAGCGTTGTCGGTTTTATTTGATAAAACCGTTGACGGTTTTGGCGAGCTGTTCCGTCATCTGAGTTATCAGGAAATCGGCACCTCTACCATTCAGTCCCGTGCCATTGCCGGGTTTGCCAACCGGACTGCTATTTTCTGTTTGCCGGGCAGCACCGGTGCCTGCCGCACCGCCTGGGAAGGCATTGTACGCAGTCAGCTGGATTCTGAATACCGTCCGTGTAACTTTGTAAAACACCTTACCGGTGAACTGTAATGAGCGGGTTCAGTCATTTAAATGCCAGTGGCGAAGCCAATATGGTGGACGTTTCCGGCAAGCAGGAGACTCAGCGTGAAGCGCTGGCAGAAGGCTATCTGTATGTGTCTGATGCCGTTATGACAGCCATTTCAGAGCAAACTGTGATGAAAGGCGATGTGTATGCCGTAGCCAGAGTAGCGGGTATTCAGGGCGCAAAACGTTGCGCTGATTTAATTCCGTTATGCCACCCGTTACCGCTGACCAAAGTGGACATCGGCTTTACCGCTGAGCCCAAACAAAGGCGCATCCACACGACCTGCTTTTGCAAAGTCAGCGGCAAAACCGGCGTGGAAATGGAAGCACTTACCGGTGTGAATATCGCCTTACTGACATTGTTCGACATGTGCAAAGCGCTGGATCCGGCCATGCGCATTGAAGGTGTCAGAGTGTTACAAAAGCGGGGCGGTAAAACCGGTGACTGGGAGGCAGAGCAAAAGGCATGATTACCATAAAAACCTTTGCGCAGATCCGTGAAATCAGTGGCGACAGTGAGCTATCTCTTCCCCTGCCGGAAAACTGCACTACCGTTG
The DNA here is from genome assembly GCF_984505615.1 of Alteromonas sp. Lineage (NCBI taxonomy): Bacteria > Pseudomonadati > Pseudomonadota > Gammaproteobacteria > Alteromonadales > Alteromonadaceae > Alteromonas > Alteromonas sp. Next base: position 39,156 of record NZ_CFHOXV010000027.1, read on the forward strand.
CCGGTCTGAAAGTGCATCTTGCAACCCGGTCATCCGCCTGGGAGCAGGCCTTGTCTGCCGGGGTGCTCTGCGCGGTTAATCAGTCGCTGGGTGACGAAACCAGTGCGGTTAACGATGGTGACGAGGTGGCGTTTTTCCCGCCGGTAACAGGAGGCTGAATGTTTGCTGAAGTAACCACAGCCTTACTGGATGAATCGGCTTATGTTGAAAAGCTTCGTCAATCATCGCACAATGCTGGTGCAATAGTAACGTTCACCGGTCTGGTTCGTGACTATAATTCTGACGGTGCAATTGAAGGTATCAGTCTGGAGCAGTACCCCGGGATGACCGCCAATGCCATGCAACAGCTGTTGCAGCAGGCCTCAGACAGGTTTGCACTGCTCAGTGCCGGTATTGTACACCGTGTCGGTTACATCGGAAATTACGAGCCGGTGGTGTGGGTAGGCTGCAGTGCCAGCCACCGTAAGGCCGCCTTCGACGGCGCAGAATTCGTTATGGATATGCTAAAAAAGTCGGTGCCGCTTTGGAAGAAAGAACATGCTGACGGAAAAACAGCATGGGTTGCCGCAAAGGCATCAGATGAAGAAGCCGCCATGAAGTGGCTCAGGAATGAAGGTTTATCAGACAATTTATGAAGAACAGGATGTGTCGGGCGTATAAAGTCTGTCTGTGTGTCATGCTACTTCTGGCAGGTAAAGGATTTGCCGCAGAGCAGGTAGTAAATATTGCCGTTGCCGCCAATTTTGCCGGGCCGGTTAAACATTTCGCCAGTGCTTTTGAAGAAAAAACCGGTATCCGTCCGGTTATCACCGTCGGTTCAAGCGGCACTTTATTTGCGCAAATTGGCCACGGTGCCCCCTTTGACATATTTCTTTCTGCTGACGCAGCCAGACCTGAAGCGCTCGTGGCTGAAGGCAAAGCAGATAAACAAAATCTGCGCAGTTACGCCAGAGGGCGCCTTGCACTGGTAACCAGACAGACAGCGCCGTCCGGCCTGGAAGAATTTCTGACAAGACAGTTCAACAAACCTGTTGCCATTGCCAATCCCAAACTCGCGCCTTATGGTCTGGCGGCTGAGCAGGTGCTTTCCACGCTGCCTGAAAATACCGCACTTCCTTTCAAGCTGGTACGTGGAAAAAGTATTCTACAAGCGTGGCAGTACTTTACTGCAGGCAATGTGGACGACGCGTTTGTGGCATGGTCGCTGGTGAAAAATTCGAAAGCAAATTACTGGTTAATCCCTGCCTCCATGCACGATCCCATCGTGCAAAAAATGGTGATTGTAAAACACAACCAGCACCCTTATGCCGCACGGCGGTTTATGCAATACATGATGTCACCGGCGGTGCAGAACGCGCTGGCAGACTGGGGATACCAGCCGGTAAAAGCGCGGCAAAAGAAAAACAAGGATAAAACCGGTGAGCGGTGACATGGATGCTATCTGGCTGACACTGGAACTGGCGTTGATCACCAGTCTGGTGCTGATGCTGATTGCCACGCCGCTGGCATGGAAGTTATCCCGCTGGCAGCATAAAGCAAAGAATCTGGTACTTGCTGTAGTGGCGCTGCCGCTGGTGTTGCCGCCCACTGTGCTGGGTTTTTATCTGCTGGTGGTGTTTTCCCCGGATGCACTGGCAGGGCAATTATGGCAGGCCGTAACCGGTCAGCAACTGGCCTTTTCTTTTTCCGGCCTGGTGCTGGGGTCGGTGATTTATTCACTGCCCTTTGCCGTACAGCCTCTTTATGCCAGTTTTATTCAGCTGGACAGTCGTTATATCGATGTAGCCCGCACCATGGGTATGTCCAAATGGTCACGTTTCCGTCGCATCATTATGCCTATCTGTAAACCCGCCTTTATCGTTGCACTTGGATTAAGTTTCGCCCACACCATTGGTGAATTTGGTGTGGTGCTGATGATAGGCGGCAATATTCCGGGTGAAACTCAGGTGCTGTCTATTGCGTTGTTTGAGCATGTGGAGGCACTTGAATACGGACAGGCTCATGCGCTTGCCCTGGGCTTGCTGGTCTTTTCCTTCCTGTTGATGGCGCTGCTTTACCGCTATAACCGAAACGGAGTGTCGTCATGGAAGTCGTAGTACAGGCAGCATGGGACAACTTGCAACTCAATGCCAGTATTCAATTACCGGCAACGACACAATTTATTGGCCTGAGCGGACCATCCGGCGCCGGTAAATCAACATTACTGCGTTGCCTGGCCGGACTTACCGGTTCTGCAAAAGTCACCGGGCAGTGGGAAAATAGTCGTATCGCCAGGGTCCGCACCGGACTGGTGTTTCAGGACAGTCTGTTGTTCCCCCATTTATCAGTAGGGCAGAATTTACTGCTGGCGGCAGATTTTGCAAAACAGCAAACTTATCACTTTGATGAAGTCGTTCTGGGGTGTAAATGTAATCACCTGATGACACGTATGCCCGATACACTCTCGGGTGGCGAAGCGCAGCGGGTAGCCATTGCCAGAGCCATTTTAAACTCACCACAAATTCTGTTGCTGGATGAACCGGTGAGCGCGCTGGATGATACGTTAAAGCACGATGTGCTTAAGTATTTGACAAAGCTGGCCCGCAGCGGCCTGAAAATGCTGATGGTGTCCCACGACCTCCGTGAACTGGCTTTGTACAGTGAATACATGGCGTGGATGGAGCAGGGCAGTATTGTCCATCAGGGCGCATCAAATGATGTGCTGGCACAGTTAACTCCGTCTATGCCAAATTTCGAACAGCAGTTCAGTGTGCTCAAAGGCGCATTAAAAGCACATCTGCCTGAGCAGGCTTGTTATGCCATAGAATGCGAAGGGCATACGCTCTATGCACGCCATCCTGTGGTCAGTAAGGAACAGGCCATGCTGACCATCGACGCCAGGGATGTCAGTATCGACCGGCAGGAAGCCAACGCCTCTTCCATTGTCAATGCCTTACCCTGTGTCATTGAGTCCGTGTCTGAAAGCCGGGGCGGGCAGGTAATGATAAATCTGATGTGTGGCCGCAGCAGATTGTTTGCGCTGATCAGTCAGTTGTCCCAGGAACGGTTACAGTTCCGTGAGGGAGAAGCTGTAACCGCCAGGTTTAAACTCAGATAACTCTGGAATACCGGTGCTGAATTGCGGCGCTGCCTTTAAGGTAAGCGTCGAAAGTCATACAGATGATGCGGATAAACAGTCTTGCTGACGGAAATACCTCGATACCCGTTCCGGTTACCTGTAATAATCCATCTTCTTCAAATTCTTTCAGTGCCGCCAGTTCCGGCTCAAAATGATGGCGGAACTGAATACCAAAAAGCGCCTCTGTTGCGGCAAAGTCCACGGCAAGATTGCACATTAATTGTTGGATAACGTAGCGTCTGAGCAGATCTGAGGGTGACAGAAACACGCCTTTTTCTGCAACTTCTTCATTGCTATCGAGTTTGCCGTAATAGTCATTCAGGGTTTTCGGGTTTTGCAGGTAAGCATTGCCTGCGGCACTGATAGAGGAAACCCCAAGCCCCAGTAAATCCAGATCTCCCCGTGTGGTGTAGCCCTGAAAATTCCGGTGCAATTTTTTATTCCGTTGCGCTTCAGCCAGTTCGTCAGACGGCAGGGCGAAATGGTCCATGCCAATCATTTCATAACCTGCCTGTGTGAGGCTGGTGATAGCTTGCTTCATAAGCCCTGTTTTTACCTGTGCAGAAGGCAGCCATTCATCTTTTATTTTGCGCTGGGCAGCAAACCGCTCAGGCAGATGGGCGTAGCTGAACAGGGAAATCCGCTCCGGCGCCATCGCCTTCACCGCTGCCAGTGTTGAAGCAAAGGTATCTGCTGTCTGATGAGGCAGGCCGTAAATCAGATCCAGATTCACAGATTTAAATCCGGCGGAACGGGCGCAATCTACCAGCGTGGCGATATGCGAGGTGCTCTGAACCCGGTTTATCGCTTCCTGCACACGGTAATCGGTATCCTGTACACCAATACTCAGGCGGTTATAGCCTAGAGAGGCCAGGTGTCGCAAATAAGCGGGCGTGGTACGGCGGGGATCGATTTCAATACTCATTTCTGCATCGCTGACCACATCAAAAGCCGATTTAAGCATGCCTGCCAGGCGTGTTTGCTGCTGCTCTGTGAGGAAACCAGGCGTGCCGCCTCCTAAGTGTATTTGTTCCACTTTACGGTGGCGGAAAGCAGGCGCGCGCCGTTGAATTTCTTTTTCCAGATAATCCAGATAACGATCTGCTTTTTCCTGATGCCTGGTCACAATTTTATTGCAGCCGCAGTAATAACAAAGGCTGTGGCAGAAAGGAATATGTACATACAGTGAAACGCCGCTGGCCTGAGTGACACTCAGTGCTTTTTCCAGAGGTGCTGGTTCAGATAACCCGGAAAACGTTAGTGCGGTAGGATAAGAGGTATAGCGCGGCCCGTTAATATTGTATTTTTTCAGGCGAGCGGGATCGAATAATTCGTTTGCTGACATGGTTATTCCGGCTTGAGTAGAATGCACGGAAAGTATAATCAGCAGACAAAGAGGCGTTGTTGATCTACTTCAAGTTTTCGCCAGCCAGTTTTGTAAAACGCAACCGGCCGGCGTTTACTCTTCGAAATGACAATCAGAACTCGCGGGTAACAGTGACACCCCAGGAGAGCGGCTGGCCGGGATAAGCCATAAGCTTGCCGGCCTGAACAGGTACATCGAAACCGTTTCTGGCGATGTACTCTTTATTTGTCAGGTTCCTGCCCCATAACGTGATGCGTGTATCCCACTGGGGGACTGACAGTTCAACCCGGGCGTTCACCAGGGCATAACTGCTGCTGTGTTTATACGGATCGTTCGTATCATCAAGGAACAAGTCTCCCGTGTACTGATAATCTGCAGCCATGACAACCGGATACCCGCCTGCCATTAATGTGTGCTGCAACGTCAGGCTGGCAGAGGTTTCAGGCTCAAACCCCAGGCGATCGCCGGTTCTGGAGCAGTAGGGGGTATTTACAGAAGGCCGGCCGGGATCATCCGTCCCGGTGTGCCAGGGATAAGCAACCTGGCAGGTGCCTTTTTCAAAATCATCAAAACCGGTAAGGGTACGGGCCAGAGTCAGGCCGGCACGGGTATCGGAAACAGGAAACCAGACAATTTCAAGTTCATACCCTTTGGTATGTAAGTCGCCGGCATTTTGTAAATTAAAACCAAGACCGGTAAAGGTCGAGGCCTGAAAATCTTTGATTTGGGTATAATGCAGTGCACCGTTAATACGCAGGTTTCTCTCCGGAAATTGCTTTTTCACACCCAGTTCGTAAGCGGTGGCTTTTTCAGCGTTAAATTGGGGGCTTAACCCTTCGGCAATACGATCTGTATTCATGCCTCCCGATTTAAACCCTGTGCTGGTACTGGCATACCAGAGGCTATTGTTATCTGGTTGCCAGCTTAGTTTCAGCGTCCCTGTAAGTTGTCCGTCGTTACGTTTTTCATCCAGATCACTGCGGGGAAGTACCGATGCTGTACCGAGAAAGTAATAGCCCCAGCCCGCCTGAGTAAAAGGAAGCAGCGCACTGAGCTGCGTGTAATCAGGGGGATTACCGGTTGCCAGGCTCTGAGCAAAAGAGCCTAGAGCGACAGCGGCACTCAGCGGATCAGGAGTGTTTTCAGCACCTGTTGGTAATCCGTCAATGCCCGGGCCCTGTTCATCAAAACGGGCGGTCAATGTTTTATCTTCGCGGGTGTATCGTAATCCGGCGGTGACGGTAAATTCTTCAGCAAATTGCCAGTCAGTCTGGCTGAACACGGCCAGGCTGTCCTGTTGCTGATAAGCATTGTGGGCAAACTGAGTCTGGCCGGGGGTGGCTGGCGCAACAGCGGGGACAAGGCCGGATGTTGCAACACTCAGGGCATTTATGCCGTCAGTCAGGGGTTGCAGGTCAGCCGCAAACGCTGCGAAAAATGCCGGAAATGCGTCACCGGTCGTGATAGCAAAATCCAGGTCAAGGTTCTGGCTGAAATACCACAATCCGGCGATGGTAGTGACATGCTCACCGGACCATGTTGCCCGCAACTCCTGGGAAAACGCCTGTTGTCGGGCGTTATTGGTAGTGGAAAGCAAGTCTGCATCAGTAAAATCTGTGTCTGTCTGGTCGAAGCTGTCAAAGCCACGCCAGGCTGTGATGGAGGTGAGCAATAATGCGGGGGATGTTTGCCAGTTTATTTCTGCAGAAAGCCCCTTGTCCTGCATGCGGGATTCGGGCAGGGAGCTGAGTGCCGTGGTATAGCGATAAAACTCATCGCCGGTAAATAAGGTGGCATTAAACGGCGGCATCATAAGCAAGGTGTCTGTTCCGAATTTCCCTTCGACACCGTTGGCTTGCCGGTTATCCTGCAGCGTTAATGCACCGCAACAATGTTCATTGAGCTCTGCGTAATCGGCAATCACCCGCACAGATACGTCGTCTGACGGCGTATACAGGGTTTGCAGACGCACACCGGAACGGCTCCTGTCATTAATTGAGTTTTCACCATAGCCTGTATCGTTAATCCATCCATCCCTGCGAGTACTGAAGCCTGATACTCTGGCAGCCAGTTTATTATCAATCACATTGATTGACGTCGCTCCGCTTAACCGGATCAAATCATCATTGCCGGCGGTTGCTGTAATAAAACCATTACCGTTTTCAAAATCAGGTTGTCGCGTTCTGAAAACCACTGCACCAGCCGGAGTATTCTTACCGAAAAGTGAGCCCTGAGGGCCGCGAAGAATTTCTACAGTATCAATATCGACTAAATCATTAATCACCGCATTCTGTCTTGACCGGTAGACGCCGTCCACATAAAGACCGGTAGATGACTCAAAACCGTAATTTTGCGACGACGTACCAATTCCCCGTATGGAAAAACTGGAGTTGACCGCACTTTGACTTTGAAAGGCAGAAAAAGCCGGTACGTAACCCTGAATGTCGAAAACGTCCATTGATGCTGTTTCATTGATTATCTTTCCGGTGATGGCCGACATGGCAACAGGCACATCCTGCATATCCCGCGGGCGTTTCTGAGCGGTAACTTCAATATGTTCAAGTTTGGTCGGAGAAGGATCTTGCCGGGCGATACTTTGAAAAGAGGTGATTAAGGCGGTACTGATCAGAGAAAAATAAAACAACCTGCCTGTTGAGCTGTGCGACATGAACAATTCCTGTTTCTTATTTTGTCCGGTCCTTCGCTGCGATGAATAGGTTTTTCAGACTCCTTTTGAAAAACGGCTGTTATTCTGCCCGAATAATCAGCAACTTTCATGACAATTTTATCAAAACAAAAACAGGTATGAGCAGGGCGGGAGGGACTATATCCGGATTGCAGAAAAAGATGCGGCCCGTAAAACGGGCCGCGGAGATGCAGATGTTACTCTGCTTACCATGTTGAAAGGTTCAACACCTTCCCTGGTGCATGTTACGGGTTAGCCGCAACAAGATGGTCTGGTAAATTTTTTAAAAGAAGTGTCTTTTTGTTTTCCTGCAGGGAGCTGAAGATGTCTGCAGTCTGTTGTTCTTCTCCGGCTGCCGCCGTCAGAATGGTTTTGTCAAACGACTTACCTGCGCGAACTTTCTTTTTCACTGAAATCTCTGCAACACCGGAAGCCGCTGCTACGGAGGCTGTTTCGCTGGTGCCGGCCAGAACAACATTGCTGGAAGCCAGCAGAGATAAACCGATTAGTGTTGTTTTGATAGTTTTCATTCTGTTTATCCTGTTTAAAAAGCAGGACGCCGGAAGCGCCCGCAAAGATGTTGTTTGTTCGTTGTCTATTAAAGTCGATAACGACCCCGTTAGATACGCCCGGGCTGATACTTGGGTATGTGATAAAATACGATAAATTGAGTATTTATATATTTTACAATTAGTTACATCATTTTGGCGGGTGTAATTTCTCCCGCAGATTGTTGTTTTTTACCCCGTGACCAGCTTTAACCAGCTATTTCGTATTTTCAACTATAACTTTTATGAAAGGGTGAATTTTTCTTATTTATCAATTCTATAAAAGAAAAAAGCGACGTCTCCGTCGCTTTTTAGAGTGCAGGCGTTAACCTGCTACCATGTTGAAATGGTATCATTTGTTTCGTCTGAATCCTTAGAGGCGCTTAGACAAAACATCCGCGATAGGGCTGTCCTGGTTACCGGTTTCGTTTACCCAGGCCTGAAGGGTTTTGCCATCAGCTTCCGGTGCACTCAGGTCGCTCTTTGGCATTTTCTTTACCAGCAAGGTGCCGGTTTCTACTGCGTTGCTGCTGATGGCAGTACGGATAAGGCTGTTGCCACCACAGCTGATGCCAGAGTAGTAATCACGCAGCTTCAGGCGGTAATCAGATTCTACCAGACGAATTTTCTTACGCAGCTCACCTTTATCGTCAGCTTGTACAATAGTGCAAATGTTAGCCAGATCATCATTGATGTCCGCTTGCGCTACGCCAGTAAAACCTAAACCCATTGTTGCTACGATGAGAGAAGTCTTAACAATTTTCAACATGGTTAATTCCTCAGAAATAAAATTAAAAAGTGGTGTTGTTTGTTCGGGTTTAATTAAACTAAATTAATGCAGAATGAAAAATAGCAGGGTGAATACTAAGGTATGCTGTGAAATACATTAATCCGCTTGGTTTTATCTAAGTGATTGTATTTATTGTATTAATGTAATTATTCTGATCTGGCGTTTTAATGATTTATCTCAGCACATCAGCGAAAAATATCAGGCCGGATTTAGGACGAAAAAAAGCGGCGTTTCCGCCGCTTCTTAAGTGCAGGCTTTCGCCTGCTACCATGTTGAAATGGTACTTTGAATTTTTAGTAGTAATAGAATTACAGACGCTTAGCCAGTTCGTCAGCGATAGGGCTGCCCTGGTTACCGGTTTCGTTTACCCATGCCTGTAACGTTTTGCCGTCAGCTTCCGGCGCACCCAGGTCACTCTTAGGCATTTTCTTAACCAGAAGCGTACCAGTTTCTACTGCGTTGCTGCTAATGGCAGTACGGATAAGGCTGTTGCCACCACAGCTGATGCCAGTGTAATAGTCGCGCAATTTCAGACGGTAGTCAGATTCTACCAGACGAATTTTCTTACGCAGTTCACCTTTGTCGTCAGCCTGCACGATGGTACAGATGTTAGCTAAGTCGTCGTTAATATCAGCCTGCGCTGCGCCAGCGAAAGTTAAACCCAGAGTTGCAGCGATGATAGAAGTCTTAACAATTTTCAACATGGTTAAATCCTCGAAGTAGTTAAAAGTTTTTGTTGTGTTGTTTGTTCGGGACCTATTAAACAAAAGTTGAAGAGGAAGAAAAATACCAGGGGATAAACATGGGTATTTGAACTGATACCTAACTGAAGGGGGCTTGTAAAGTTTGCCCCCCGGACTGGACTTCACTTTCTGCGGACGAAAACTTGAAGAGTGAATCCGCTAAGGACAAAGTAAGCGTAATAACTATATAGACAGATTTACACTTCTAATAATGAAAGCAGGAGCAACGAAATGACAGAAAAGTTAGATGATCAGGCGATTGCCGCAGCGCTCACGGAATTGAACGAAGGTTTAGCAGAAGATAAGCAGTGGGTATTAAAAGAAGGGAAGTTGACGAAGGAATTTGTTTTCAGAAACTTTATCCGCGCATTTGGCTGGATGTCTCAGGCTGCCATATGGGCTGAAAAACTACGCCATCACCCGGAATGGTTTAATGTTTACAATAAAGTAGATGTTGCATTAACGACCCATGATGCAGGTGGAATTACTGAGCTGGACTTCATATTAGCTACCAAAATGGAGAGTCTTTTACAGTAATTTGTATGCGGATTGAGCGGTCTGCCGGAATATTGTCCGAACAGTCAAAAAATTGCAATATTCTTACTTCTATCCCTTGCCAAGGATTAATGCCTATGTATAATACGCACCACTCAACGGCAGGGGGCTTTCAAACAGCCAACAGCCGGTAAGTAAACGGACGCGGGATGGAGCAGTCTGGTAGCTCGTCGGGCTCATAACCCGAAGGTCGTTGGTTCAAATCCAGCTCCCGCAACCACTCCGAATGTTTAAATTCTAATTTATTCCCGTATTTTTTCCAAAATAAGTCATCACTTTTTATTAAGTTGCGCTTCACCGTACTTTTTCGGCAACTTCACGACTTTCGCCCTGCAACTAATTTGTACTTCACTCAATAGCTGTTACGCTAACTATTGATAATAAACTATACACGGACTTACTGATGCTCGAATGGCTGATGTCTTTTTTTGTCATTCCTGACACCTCTCTGTTACTTACCGGCGAATATTCACCTGTTCTGGTAACTATTTCCATTTTTATATCGGTTGCTTCTTCTTATATGGCGTTCCGCGTAGCCGGTCAGACCGCAGGATCTGAAGACAATAACCGGAGACTAATTTTGCTTGGTCTGGGAAGTCTGGCGCTGGGAGGCGGAATTTGGGCCATGCACTTCATTGGCATGCTGGCTTTTGAATTGTGTACTCCCGTTAGCTGGGCTCCGTGGACAACATTTATGTCCTTTATTCCCGGCGTGCTGGCAGCATTTGTTGCATTGCAAAGTTTGACTCACCGGAAAGTGAAATTTTCACAGATATTTATTGGCGGCGTCCTTGTCGGCTCGGGTATCGGGGCGATGCATTATACCGGGATGGCGGCTATGGAAATGGCGCCTCTGTTACGGTACAACCTGCCTGTTTTTGCCTTATCCATCGTTGTAGCGGTATTGCTGGCAATGTTGTCTTTATGGATAAAGTTCGGTCTGAAGCGATTTGCAATTTCCCGCGGATTTAAAGGTACCCGTGTTATCGCCAGCGTTGTGATGGGTTGTGCGATCACGGCAATGCACTATACCGGTATGGCTGCCGCCCGCTTTGTTGCCCCACCCGGATTGGAAACCTCTGCTCAGGATCAATCTCTGTCGTACATCCTTGCTGGCTATGTGAGTTTCTTCACGTTATTGATTATTGGCATTGTGATGGGCGTTACATTGTTGTTCCGTTACATGGATATTTCTCAAAAGGCTGAAAACAGCCGCCGTACACAGCTTGCGCTGATGGATACTGCTATTGATGGCATCCTTACCGTCAATGACCAGGGAACCGTGCTGAATATGAATCAGGCGGTGACAACCATATTGGGCTGGACAGAAGAAGATCTTACCGGTCACTCTATTCATCGTATGATCCCTGAAGAAATGCGCAGCCGCTACAATGAGCAATTTTTCCGGCAGGAAGTGGTTCCTGTTGATGAACAAATTATCGGAGTTAGCCGTGATGTGGAAGCACTGAATAAAACGGGCCAGCGGGTTCCGGTTCGGGTGGGTGTGGGCCACACCCGTTTAGGTGAACAAAATCTGTTTGTGGTCATTGTCGGCGACAACCGCGAACGCATTGAAATGGAAAAAACCATCAGAGACAACGAAGCCAAGTTCCGGTCTTTTTTCCACAATATTCCCGGCATTGCTTATCGCAGTATGAATACACCCGGCTGGCCTTTCGAATTTGTCAGTGCCGCTGTCGAAGAATTCAGTGGTTACCCGGTTTCAGCATTTATCCGTTCAGACTCGCCGGTTACCCTTGAACAACTGGTGCATGAAGACGACCGGGAGTCGTTTCTTACTGCCCGCCGCTCCGGCGAAGAGTTTTATGTGGAATACCGCCTCGTTCATAAAGACGGCACGATTAAGTGGTTGCGTGAGTACGGCAATGTTGTACAGAGCACCGACAAGTCAGTGAGCTGGGTCGACGGCTTTATTATGGACATTACTTCCCGTAAGGAAATGGAGGAAGAACTGCGTCATGCGAAAAATGATGCCGAGCAGGCCGCAGCAGCCAGAGCCAGCTTCCTTGCCAATATGAGTCATGAAATCCGTACACCCATGAATGCCATTATCGGTTTCAGTGATATTTTACTGGATGAAAAACTCACAGACGGCCAGCATAAACACCTGACTACTATTAACCGGTCAGCGCGCTCGTTACTTCATTTACTAAACGATATTCTCGACAGTGCCAAACTTGATAAAGGAAAGCTTGATCTCGAATACCGTGATTTTTCAATTACCGAAGAAATAGATACGGTGATTTCTACCTACTGGCTTGAAGCGAAGAGAAAGGGGCTGATGCTGGGGGTCAGTGTTTCGCCATCTTTGTCCGATTACTATTACGGTGCTCCTGAGCGTATCCGGCAGGTGCTGAATAATCTCATCAGTAATGCCGTGAAATTCACTGCCCACGGTGAAGTTGATGTAGAAGTCTACCCGGACGCGGACGGTATGATCGCATTTTCCGTCAGCGACAGCGGTATCGGCATGACCAGCGAACAGGTGAGCAGGGTGTTTGATGCCTTTGCGCAGGCAGATGCTTCCATGAGCCGCAAATATGGTGGTACCGGTCTCGGGACGACAATCAGTAAACAACTGGTTGAGTTAATGGGCGGTACGATTTCGGTGTCCAGCGAACCGGAAAGAGGTACTAATTTCACTTTCACGCTGCCTCTCACTGCGGTGGAAAAACAGGCCAGTGAAATCCGTGCAGCAACAGTTGATTTACCGCCACTGCACATTCTGGTGGTGGATGATATCAGCCAGAATATTGATCTTATCAGTTTGCTGTTAAACCGCGCCGGTCACACAGTTGATTTTGCAGAGAACGGTGCCAGAGCACTGGAAAAAATGAATAAAGGCAGTTTCGACATTGTGTTGATGGACTTGCAGATGCCGGTAATGGACGGTCTGACAGCGGCGGCACGACGCCGTGAATATGAGCAGGTACATCATTTAAAGCAACTGCCTATTGTCGCCTTAACCGCCAGTGTACTGGTGCAGGATAAACAGGATGCGATAAATGCCGGCATGGAAGGCTTTGCGAACAAGCCCATCGATTTTCCTGTACTGGTGAATGAAATTGCCAGAGTGCTGGGTTTTGAAACAAAGGAAAGGGTGCGTGAAACAGAAACAGCCAGAGAGGCCTGTGCAATAGATTATCGCAGGGGTGTGCAGCTTTGGGGCGATAAGGACACACTGAATAAGGAAATCTCACAGTTTCTGCGCAACAGTCATGAAACTCTGACTAAACTGGTGAATTTCTTCGCTGATGATGATTACGAGCAGGTTGTGAAATACCTGCACGGCATGAAAGGTGTCAGCGGTAATCTGGGCTTAACAAAGCTGATGAATTTGTGCGGCGAGTTCGAGCGCAGCGCAAGAAATGATCATTTAAGCGCCGAAGATATTCCTACTCTTAAAACTGCATTGCGGGAAGTCGAAAATGAACTCAACCGGCAGAAGGAAGAGCCTGCAGCAGAAGAATCCCGTGAGGAAGTCGACATTGCTGCCTTGCGGAACACGCTGAATGCACTGCTGGTTTCAGCGGCGCAGAATCAGTTTGACGAATCTACCTATCAATATTGTGAAGGTCAGTATTTTGGCAGCTACAATGTACAGGTGCAGGGCATTTTGCAGGATATGGATGATTTTGAATTTGAGCGTGCTGTTGAACGAATTAAGCAACTACTTGCATCTACAGAACAAACAGGGGAATAAGTGTGTTTGGTGAACCCGGAAAGCCCAAATTACTGCTGGTAGATGACGAACCGGTTAACTTGCGGGTACTGAAACAATTATTAGGTAAAGACTACACCCTCTATTTTGCAAAAAGCGGTGATGAAGCGTTAAAGCTGGCAGAGAAACAACGTCCTGATCTTATTTTGATGGATGTGATGATGCCGGAAATGACAGGTTTCCAGGCCTGTACACATCTTAAAAAAACACCCGGTCTTAAGCATATACCGGTTATATTCGTTACTGCTCTTAATGATGCGACTGATGAAGCGGAAGGGTTTGCTGTCGGAGGCGTGGACTATATCACCAAGCCTATTTCGCCACCGGTAGTGCTGGCGAGGGTAAAGACCCACCTTTCCCTGGTACAGTCTGAAGAATTACGCCGCACCCGTATGCAGGTCATACAACGACTCGGCCGGGCGGCGGAATATAAAGATAACGAAACAGGCATGCACGTGCTGCGCATGAGTCACTTCTCAAAAATCATCGCGCTGGCGTACGGTTTTTCAGAGGCGAGGGCAGATATGCTGCTTCACGCTGCTCCCATGCACGATATTGGTAAAATCGGAATTCCGGACAGTATTATGCTCAAACCCGGCAGACTCACAGATTCAGAATTTGAAGTCATGAAGACCCATCCCAAAATTGGTGCAGAAATACTCGGTGATGCGGACTCCGATCTCATGAATCTGGCGCGAATTGTGGCACTGACACACCATGAAAAATGGGATGGAACCGGGTATCCTGAAGGCCTCGCCGGGGAAGACATTCCCATTGAAGGGCGTATTGTGGCAGTGGCGGATGTCTTTGATGCGCTCACCAGCCGGCGGCCATATAAAGAAGCCTGGCCGGTGGATAAAACCCTGGACTTTATGCATTCCCAGAGCGGTATTCATTTCGACCCGGCACTCATCGCATTACTCGACCAGTGTCTGGATGATATTTTAGAAGTGAAAGAACGCTGGAAAGATGAAGATCCAAACCCGTTACTGAGTTGATATCTGGTCTGAGTACCAGTATAATGCGCACCAACTAGTTAGTTAGCGGGCTTACTGGAGCATTTTACACGGTATACGCCTAACTATTTTGCAAACTTTTCTGCGTATTTTGCGTAGTTAAACCTGTATTGTTTGCAACTGCCTCTGGCAGACAGGGTTCAGATTCTTGCAAAAAGCCCCGCTAGTACGGGGCTTTTTGTTGTATTTAAACTGATTTATTCCCTTTTCAGGCAGTAAATTAAGTAGTTGGGCTATATGCCCTTTTTTCGTTTTTGGAGGTAAGGATTGGCAAAGCTTGAAGATAAACTGACCGAGATGCTTGAGCCGGGTGTTGAAGCCCTGGGTTACGAACTGGTAGGCGTGGAATTTGTACGTGCAGGTAAGCACTCGATTTTGCGTGTTTTTATCGACCATGAAAATGGTGTAACCGTTGATGATTGCGCGGAAGTCAGTTACCAGGCAAGTGCGATTCTTGATGTTGAAGA
The DNA here is from genome assembly GCF_984505615.1 of Alteromonas sp. Classification (NCBI taxonomy): domain Bacteria; kingdom Pseudomonadati; phylum Pseudomonadota; class Gammaproteobacteria; order Alteromonadales; family Alteromonadaceae; genus Alteromonas; species Alteromonas sp. Next base: position 54,187 of record NZ_CFHOXV010000027.1, read on the forward strand.
TCCAATTACTACGGAATACAACCTGGAGGTGTCTTCTCCGGGTATGGATCGACCTTTGTTCAAGGCCAGGCACTATGAGCAGGCCGTGGGTGAAGTTATTCAGGCGCGTTTGACTGTGCCTATGGATAACCGGCGGAATTTCAAAGGAAAGTTATTGTCATGTGAAAATGGCATGATCAATATTGAAGTGGATGGCCAGCAGTTCCAGTTAGCTGTGGCGAATATCGAAAAAGCAAACATTGTTCCCACATTTGACTAATGGAACAGCACGCTTTCAGCGTAAGAAAGCATCAGTGAGGCGAAAATGAATAAAGAAATTTTGTTAGTGGCAGAAGCCGTTTCAAATGAAAAACAAGTGCCTAGAGAAAAGATCTTTGAAGCACTGGAGTACGCGATTGCCAGCGCAACGAAAAAGAAAAACGAAGGCGAAATTGAAGTACGCGTAAGCATTAACCGCACCACCGGTGATTTTGATACGTTCCGCCGCTGGGAGGTTGTTCCTGACGATCACGAACAGGAAAACCCGTATGCAGAAATGTCGCTGTCTGCCGCACAAGTTGACGATCCTGACGTACAACTGGGCGATTATGTTGAAGAGCAGATTGAATCTATTGCATTCGACCGTATTACTACGCAAACCGCCAAGCAGGTTATCGTACAAAAAGTACGTGAAGCTGAACGCGCGCAAATGGTTGCAGAATACGAAGATAAGGTTGGCGAACTGGTAACCGGTACGGTGAAGAAAGTTAACCGTGACAACATTATTATCGACCTGGGTAATAACGCTGAAGGTGTTATTTACCGTGACGATATGCTGCCCCGCGAAACCTTCCGTCCGGGCGACCGTGTACGTGGTCTGCTTTACGTTATCCGTCCTGAAGCCCGCGGTGCACAGCTGTTTATCAGCCGTACTCATCCTGACATGCTGGTTGAGCTGTTCCGTCTGGAAGTGCCGGAAATTGCCGAAGAGACACTGGAAATTAAGTCCGCTGCCCGCGATCCGGGTTCACGTGCAAAAATCGCTGTAAAGACAAACGATAAGCGTCTTGACCCTGTCGGTGCCTGCGTCGGTATGCGTGGTTCACGTGTGCAGGCTGTATCCGGCGAACTTGGCGGTGAGCGTGTTGATATTGTGCTTTGGGACGAAAACCCGGCGCAATTCGTTATTAACGCAATGGCACCCGCTGAAGTGGCTTCTATCGTAGTAGACGAAGACGCCCATGCGATGGATGTTGCAGTGGAGCAGGACAACCTGGCACAGGCCATCGGCCGGAGTGGTCAGAACGTTCGCCTTGCAAGCCAGCTGACCGGCTGGGAACTGAATGTCATGACAGTTGCCGACCTGAATAAGAAGCACGAAGAAGAAACTGCCAAAGTACTTCAGGTGTTTGTTGAAGGTCTGGATATTGACGAAGATTTTGCAGAATTATTGGCTAGCGAAGGCTTTAGCACACTTGAAGAAGTAGCTTATGTCCCTGTTAGCGAACTGCTGGCCATTGACGGCCTTGATGAAGACACTGTTGAGGAACTGCGTAATCGTGCACGTGCTGCACTGACTACCCGTGCTCTGGCGAATGAGGAAACGCTGGAAGGCGCTGAACCGACTGAAGCGCTGCTGAACCTTGACGGTATGAATAAACACATTGCCTATGTCCTTGCTAGCCGTGGAATTACTGACCTTGAAGAGCTGGCTGAGCAGGGAACAGACGATATTAGTGATATCGAAGGATTGACCGAAGAAGACGCCGGAAAACTCATCATGGCGGCACGGAATATTGTCTGGTTTGGTGAAGAAGAAGGTCAATAAGGGGAAAAAGACTAAGATGGCAGAAGTATCCATAGAAAAGCTCGCCAGCGACATTGGAACAACCGTTGACCGACTGGTAACTCAGTTTAAAGATGCCGGTATTACGAAAGCTGTTGATGATTCCGTTACAGAAGATGAGAAACGTCAACTTCTTGAGCACCTGAGCAAGCAACACGGTAGCGCCGGTTCTGGCGAACCGACACGAATGACGCTGCAGCGTAAGACTACCAGCACGTTAAGTGTAGGCAAGTCTAAGTCTGTAAAAGTTGAAGTACGTAAGAAACGCACGTACGTGAAGCGCAGCGAAGTTGATGAACAGAAAGCGGCTGAAGAAGAGGCCCGTCTGGAAGAGGAACGTGCGCGTCTTGAAGCTGAGCAGAAAGCAGCAGAAGAAGCCGCCGCTGAAGCCGCCCGCAAAGTGGCTGAAGAAAAAGCGCGTGTAGAGGCGGAAGCGAAGAAGAAGGCGGAAGAAGAGCGTGCCCGTAAAGCTGCTGAAGAGAAAGCCCGCAAAGAATCTGAAGCGCCTGAGCTGAGTGCTGAAGAACTGGCTGAGCAGGAAGCTGCACGTCAGGAAGAAGAGCGCCTGCGTAAGCAACAGGAAGAAGAAGCGAAGAAAAAGCTTGAAGAAGAAGCAAAGCGTGCGGCAGAAGAAGCCCGTAAGCTGGCTGAAGAAAACGAGCGTCGCTGGAAGGAAGAAGAAGAGCGTCGTAAACGTGATGAGGCTGCTGAAGTTCATATGCACTCAAACCGTTACGCGCAGGAAGCGGAAGACGAAGAAGACATGCAAGTTGAGCGTTCTTCACGTCGCCGTAAGAAATCAAAGAGAAATGCCGGTGAGCATCTGAAGCAAGGCTTTAATAAGCCGGCTCAGCCAGTTGAACGTGTTGTTAAACTGGGTGCGACTATTACCGTTGGTGAACTGGCTAACCGTCTGGCGGTTAAGTCTAACGAAGTTATCAAGACCATGATGAAAATGGGTGAGATGGCTACCATCAACCAGGTATTGGATCAGGATACTGCCACACTTGTTATTGACGAAATGGGTCACAAGTATGAGTTGGTTAATGACAATGCGCTGGAAGATGAACTGATGTCAGAATCCGGTCAGGGTGAGAAAATTACCCGTGCACCGGTTGTTACCATCATGGGTCACGTTGACCACGGTAAAACGTCGTTACTTGACTACATTCGCCGCGCTAAAGTAGCCGCAGGCGAAGCCGGTGGTATTACTCAGCACATCGGTGCATATAAAGTTGAAACGGATAACGGCGAAATTGCCTTCCTGGATACACCGGGACACGCCGCGTTTACTGCAATGCGTGCACGTGGTGCAACCGCAACTGATATCGTAATCCTGGTTGTTGCAGCAGATGATGGTGTAATGCCGCAAACTAAAGAAGCGGTACAGCACGCGAAAGCGGCTGGTGTACCTCTGATTGTTGCTGTTAACAAAATGGATAAAGAAACAGCGGATCCGGATCGTGTTAAAACTGAACTGTCTCAACTGGAAGTTATTTCAGAAGAGTGGGGCGGTGAACACCAGTTTGTAAACGTATCTGCGAAAACAGGTATGGGTGTTGATGAGCTGCTTGAAGCCATCACGCTGCAAGCTGAACTGCTTGATCTGAAAGCAGTACCGAATGGTCCGGGTCGTGGTCTGGTGATTGAGTCGCGTCTTGATAAAGGCCGTGGTCCCATTGCATCGGTTCTCGTTCAGGAAGGTGAAGTGCGTGCCGGCGATATCTTATTGTGTGGTGAAGAGTACGGCCGTGTTCGAGCTATGCGCGACGAAAACGGTATCGAGCTGAAAGTAGCTGGTCCTTCTACACCTGTTGAGGTACTGGGTTTATCCGGTGTACCGGTAGCCGGTGAAGATGCAGTCGTTGTACAGGACGAGCGTAAAGCCCGTGAAGTAGCAGCCAAGCGTCATCAGAAGAAACGTGAATTGAAACTTGCCCGCCAGCAGAAAGCGAAACTGGAAAACATGTTTGCAAACATGGAAGCCGGTGATATCAGCGAACTGAACATCGTACTGAAAGCTGACGTACAAGGTTCTGTAGAAGCGATTTCTGAATCACTGCTGAAACTGTCTACTAACGAAGTTAAAGTGAACATTGTTGGTAGTGGTGTAGGTGGTATTACTGAAACTGACGCAACACTTGCAGCGGCCTCCGGCGCTATCATTCTTGGCTTCAACGTACGTGCCGATGCAACTGCCCGCCGCGTCATTGAAGGTGAAGAAATCGATCTGCGTTACTACAGCGTTATCTATAACCTGATTGACGAAGTGAAAGCGGCAATGAGCGGTATGCTTGCCCCTGAATTCCGTCAGGAAATCATCGGTCTTGCTGAAGTACGTGACGTGTTTAAATCACCGAAACTGGGTGCCATCGCAGGTTGTATGGTTACTGAAGGAATCGTGAAGCGCAGCAATCCAATCCGTGTTCTTCGCGACAACGTAGTTATCTACGAAGGTGAGCTGGAATCATTGCGTCGCTTTAAAGACGACGTGCAGGAAGTACGTAACGGTATGGAATGTGGTATCGGCGTTAAGAACTATAATGACGTTAAAGTTGGCGACCAAATCGAGGTCTTCGAAGTCATCGAAGTTGCCCGTCAAATTTAGTCCTGTTAAGACATATTGATTAAAGCGGGGGCAGCAGCCCCCGTTTTTGTCCGTATCGTATTATTCAGGCATGAGGAGTCGAATATGGCACGGGAATTTTCTCGTACAGACAGAGTGGCGCAACAGGTTCACAAAGAAGTTGCCAGCATTCTGCAAAATGAATACAAGCACCGGGTGGGTAATATCCCTATGATCACGGTGGCAGACGTGGAAGTCTCCAGAGATTTGGCACACGCGAAAATCTTCATTTCAATTTATGGTGCCGAAGAAGAAGAGGCCAAAGCGCATACAAAACAACTGGAAGAGTCAAAGGGCTTCGTTCGTTCGTTGCTGGCTAAGCGCTTGCGCATGCGCAGTGTGCCGCATTTGCATTTCTTCCGTGATGAATCGCTCACCGAAGGTATTCGCATCTCAAATCTGGTTTCTGAAACCATTGCGAAAGATGAAGCGAAAAGTAAACAGCGGGACGAAGAGCAGGATTAATGGGCAGACGTCGTAAGGGCCGTAGTATCAACGGCGTATTGCTGTTGAATAAGCCAACAGGCGGTTCATCTAACCAGATTTTACAAAAAGTACGCTGGTGCTATAAAGCGGCGAAAGCCGGTCACACCGGCGCGCTGGATCCGCTGGCCAGCGGCATGTTACCCATATGCCTGGGCGAAGCGACAAAGTTTTCCCAGTTTCTGTTAGATGCTGATAAAACTTACGAAGTCACCATGCACCTGGGCGTCAGAACGACCACGTCCGATGCTGACGGCGAAGTCGTGGAAGAAAAGCCGGTAAATGTTTCTGAAGATGAAGTCCGTAGTGCCTGCCTGGCGTTCCTTGGTCAGAGCAAGCAAATCCCTTCCATGTTTTCAGCATTGAAGCACCAGGGAAAGCCGCTTTACTACTATGCGCGTCAGGGCATTACAGTAGAAAGAGAAGCCCGGGATATCACCATTTTCGAACTGGAAATTACCCGCATGGCGTTACCTGATGTAGACATGCGTGTGCGTTGCAGCAAAGGTACTTATATCCGTTCCCTGGTGGATGACATTGGTCAGCAATTGGGTTGCGGCGGTTACGTTACCCGCCTGCATCGTACGGAAGTTGCTGATTATCCAGCAGACAAGATGGTATCTCTGGATGACGTAATTGCTATGCAGGAAGCACTGGATGAGGGGGAGTTTGACACCCTTGACCAACTGCTGTTACCCATGGACACGGCTGTCTTGTCATTACCGGAAATCATGCTGGACTCACAGCAATATGCCCGTTTTGAACATGGTCAGAGTGTACTGCCTGACAGCGTGGCAACACTTGTTGCCGGTGAACAATACCGGGTGTACACCAGACAAGATGATGAAGTTCTGTTTCTGGGGGTAGGAGAAGGCGTGGTATCGCCCAAAGACCAGCCCCGTGCAGATGCCGGTGAGGTATTTGTTTCGCCGAAACGCAGAGTCGTCTACACAGATTGATTTTACTTGCGTATGGTAACGTCATCGTTATAATACGCGCTCTCATAATTTCGCTGAATTAGTGATCGGCGGAATTTAATCCAATCAGGAGAAAATTATGTCACTAACTAAAGAAGAAACAGCACAAATCGTAGCTGATTATGGCGTTAAAGAAGGTGATACTGGTTCACCTGAAGTACAAGTTGCACTGTTGACTCACAACATCAACAAACTGCAAGGTCACTTCTCTGGCCACAAGAAAGATCACCACTCACGTCGTGGTCTGCTGCGCATGGTTAGCCAGCGTCGTAAACTGCTTGACTACCTGAAAGGTAAGAACGCAGAACGTTATCTTGATTTGATCAAGCGTTTAGGTCTGCGTCGCTAAGACACAGTTCTGAACAAAAAAAGCGCCGAAAGGCGCTTTAATTAGATGGTCCGCCTCACCTCTAAGCTAGTCTTAGAGTTAGGCAATCAAA
>NZ_CFHOXV010000028.1:0-18858 GCF_984505615.1 Alteromonas sp.
TAATGGCCGACATCTTTAAAAAGATTGCTCGAAAAGCATTATTCAATAGGTACCATGGCCCGGAACTCATTTCGGCAACGCTGACAGATTGGTGTGAAACCAACAATATTGAGCTGGTTTATATCCAGCCAGGAAAGCCGCAGCAAAATGGTTTTGTTGAGCGCTTTAATGGTTCATTCCGCAGAGAGTTTCTGGATGCTTACTTGTTTGAAAATCTCAGTCAGGTGAGAGACATGGCCTGGTTCTGGCGACTGGATTACAACGAAGAAAGAACACATGAAAGTCTGGGTAACCTGCCACCGGCAGCTTACCGGGCAAAACTGGAAAACTCTAGTTCAGCACTGTCTCATTAAAGGGGAAGTGGACAGGAAGACTTCAGGCATACAGACTAAGCATGCGAAAAAACTTCGCATGCAGTTAGCTGCTATCCATACCGCACAAGATATTGATGACATTAATTTGCCCGGATTTTCTCTTCACCAACTCAAAGGAGAAAGGTCAAATATTTGGTCGATATCAGTCAACGGAAACTGGAGAGTAACTTTCGAGTTCACGGATGGTAATGCTTACATCTTAAATTACGAGGATTATCACTAATGAATATGCATAACCCACCACATCCCGGTGAATTTATTGAGTCCATCTACATGGAACCACACGGCATAAGTTGTAGGACACTTGCGACCCATCTTGGTGTTGCCGCTTCAACACTAAACCGTGTCGTTAAGGGAAAAAGTGCAGTAACGCCAGAAATGGCATTAAGGCTGTCAAAGGTATTAGGTCGCAGCCCTGAAAGTTGGCTTAGTATGCAAGACAACTATGAACTTTGGCAGGCTAAGCAAAACATCAACTTGGATAACGTGCAGCCAATAGATCTGCATGTCGTCTAACAATCAAATTAAGTCGCTCGCAGGCTCGCTGGGACAGTAACACATGGTCTGCGTCGCTGCGCTCCTAAATTTTGGCCCATGTGTTTCTGCCCCTAAGCAGGGTGTTAAACCCTTTAGTCAGCATCCAGCCTTTTTAACGCTTTTTTGTAAGCTTCATTTCTTTCACGTTTACCGACTGCAAGTACTGTGACAATCACAATGTCATCGCGGACTTGGTATACGAGTCTATAGCCAGATTGTCTTAACTTGACTTTGTATACATTTTCTGGGCCCATCACTCTGTCTGGCGCAACATGTGGTGCTTCAAGTCTTTCAGACAGTTTTTTCTTAAACTGCTCTTTTAAAGTACTACCGAGTTTGCTCCATTCTTTAAGCGCGCTTTTCTTAAATTCTAGCTTATAGGTCATCTAAAATTACCGAAACGCTTTCTTCACTATTTCTTTCTTGAACTAGCTGAAGCAGTTCCAGATCTTCTAGACGATCCATCATTTTTTCATAAATTTCAGCAGGTACACAGTAGAAAGCTGGTTCATTTCTATTTAGTATGGCCACAGGATCGCCGTATGCGCTACCTGCAACTTTCATTGGATTTGCTTTAAGTTCCGTAATACTTGCGGCTACTTCGGCTAAAACTCTAGTGGTCATTAAGGTCTCTAAAATGGTCTTTAATTAGGTCATTTTAGGCTAAGTTGTAAGGTTTGACAATCACAATAAGTCGCTAGCAGGCTCGCTGGGACAGTAACACGTGGGCTCCCTGCGTTTCGCTTAATATTGTTGCCCAAGTGTTTTTTACCCGCATGCGGGTTTTAGCTGATTAGTCCATCCATTTATAAAGGAATATATATGCAAGATACCACTCTAAAATCGATTACAGCCACAGTTCAAAATGGTGTTGCAAAAGCTGATGGGAAATTTTGGATTACTGAAACTGATGTTCATTTTGCCCCATATAATAAGGATTTCGGGCCCGGGCCTCTTAAGATTGAAAGGAGCTCAATCTCAAAAGTAGAAAAATGCTCTGGTAAAGGCGCGGGTATTCTTCCTATCACATCTGATGCAATCGAAGTTTCATTACATGATGGCAGTACATACCAGTTCATAGTGTCAAATCCTGACGAGTTAATTGTACTCCTGAGCCAATAATCAGCTAACAAGGCGTTCAAAACTATGCTCGCAGGGGCGGTCGCCGGGGCATAAACACGAGAGCTGAAAATGGATATGAAAAGGGAGTTTCAACATTGAAAGAGATAGTGATAGATGTATTGTTTTTGGGCTTACTGGAAATTCCTGTAGCGCTGTATTCCTCTGCGAACCTTGCCAACAGGGTCGTTACTTACTGTGACAAATCAATTGTCAAAAGCAAAAAACAATTACTGACTTTACCTGTATCGGTGTATCTCATTTATGAGCTTTCGTCGAAGGAGAACTGGGCTGCACAAGCGGGTTTAGTCGTTGCGTTTTTTCTGTTCTTCATGATTTACGCCGCTGCAATATCTCGGTTAATTCAGCGGGCGGGCGCAGAAAACAAACCGCTGTGACCGGCCATGTGCGCCCCCATTTATTTAAAGAACAATCCGCTCACCAAGAATCACGGCCTCTTTGATCTCACCCGTAGCCACATGCTGAAGAACAAAGTTTGGCACTTCCCCGGGCATGATTGCGGGGGCATTTTGCCCGGTGTCTGACACCTGCACTGGCAGGGTTGTGTCGATATTAAGTAATGCCTTTTCATCGACAAAGTAACTGTAACCTTGTGACAGCAAGGCTTTATAACTCTGATCGTTAAGCGTCAGAAGTGAGTGGACTGTGAAGGCTTTTGGCGGAAGGGCTGCCAGTCCTGTTGCGTCAATGTTTTCAAAGCCGTAAACCGTGCGCAAATCCCCAATGGCTTCTATGCGGCTTTTTCCGGTTTTGCGGTCGGTCACTATGCTGATGTCAGCTACAAAGGGCTTGTCATACCCCAGCGTCACGTCATGTATTTTTACGTCGCACAGGCCGTCCTCGCGGTTGTCCGGAATGCGGTAATAGTCTGCCAGCGAATATTGTGTGAACTGGTTGGTGAGCAGGCTTTCCAGCACGGTTTGCAGTCCGATGACGTTCATCTTCCTGGCAATTTGCCGGTTGGGGTCATTAATAGCTGCACCGCTTTCAATCAAAATTGTGCTGGCGCCGGAAGCGGCGATATTGTCACCGAATGAGCGGAAAGAATAAGTGTCGTCGTAGCGGCCTATGCACTGAGGAATAAAGTGTGAGAGTACACCGGCCATATGGGCGATAAGCTGTTTGGCACGAAGCCTCGGCCCGTCTACATGTTTATCTTCATGATACGCCGGGGCAAGAAAAGCAATGGTTGCCGGGTTCGATGATACCCCTGTGGTGTAATAGGGGTTCTGATCATGCAGGTTAAAAGCAATATCCGGCGACAATGTGGCTACCTGCTGTTGCAGGATCTGACCTTCGGGGCTTTGCAGCGTTCTGGCATCCCGGTTAATATCAATTCCCTGAGCATTCACCCGGGTGCGTCGCTGCGCGCCATCGGGATTAAGCATGGGAATGACGTGCAGGGTAACCTGAGATTGCCAGTTTGCCGGCAGCCCGTTTAACTGTCCGTTCAGTAAGATATGCAGCCAGTCGAGAACAGCGGCAGTGGCGGTAGCCTCGTCACCGTGCATTTGTGTCCAGGCCAGGATGACGCATTTTCCTGAGCCCAGCGTAAAGCGGGAAACCGGACGACCCTCATAAGACGTACCTATCTGCGTTAGGGCAATACCGGATTGTTCCGCTATCTGGTTGATGACCGGCGAAATATCCTCTGCTGTCAGATGGGCTTTGTTCAGAGACGGCCAGTGCATTTCATCAAATTTTGCCGCTATGTCAGCAACTGGCAGATGAGGGTGTGCGGTCATGGTACGTCCTTATTTTTCGGTGAACTGAAGCATCTTACCCGTGGTCAGATTGATTCAGAGATAGCTATTATTTAATGGTATTTTGATATTCGCTTCAACTGGTTTATATTTGAATAATTAATTCTTTGAGACGAATGGCAACGTTCCTGATGCCCGTTTGTCGCCCTGTAATTCAAAGGTCAACAGACCCTGTTAAGAAGTGAAACTCCGGATGTCTGCATTTACTAAAATTAAGGCGATTAAACACGCGCTCTCTTCCAGTGAGTCTAAGCTGGCAACGTTTACTCTGGACTCGCCCAATGCGGTGCGGGACTTATCATCACAGGAACTGGCTAACGTCGTGGGTGTCAGTCAGTCCAGCGTGGTGAAGTTCGCCCAGAAGCTGGGTTACAAGGGGTATCCTGCATTCAAACTGGCGGTGATTGACTCGCTGAATAAAGAAACGCCGAATACGCAAATTCACGGCAAAATCACGCTATCTGATGGCTTTGAGCAAATGGCGGATAAGCTGGTGGCGAGTAAAATCAGTGTGCTGAATGAAACCCGCAATCTGAATGAAATGCTGGCTTTTGAGCGTGCTGTTGAACTGCTGAAGAATGCGAGAAGGGTAATGATTTGCGGGGTAGGTGGTTCGGCGCTGGTAAGCAAAGATTTTGCCTACAAACTGCAGAAGCTGGGGATCTCTGCTATTGCCGAAGCTGACGGACATGTTCAGCTTGCTCTGGCTGCCACTTTTGGTGAAAACGACGTGGTTGTGGCGATCAGTGAATCCGGCACGACCAGCGAAGTGGCCAATGTGGTTACTGAAGCAAAACGTAATCACACCCCGGTTATTTCCATCACAAAGTACGGACAGAACACCATCGCCGATCAGGCAGAAGTAAAACTGTATTCGGTGGCAGAAGAAGCCTCGTTACGACTGGCGTCGATTCTTGCCCGTACGGCGCAGGAACTGATCATCGATATGTTATTTATTGCACTTACCCAGGCTTCACGTCAGGGACGAAAGCTGCTGGAGAAAACCAACGAAGCGGTGTCTGAATTTAAAAAGCAGCAGCACTGAGCGCTTTAAATTATTTTTCAGGATACAGCAGATACGGACGTCTTTGTTGCTTAAATTCTGCTAACGCAGGCTGCCACATTGCTCTGATCTCCTGCTCAGAGAGGCCACTTTCGATGGCTTTTCTTAATGCATCAGTGCCGGCCAGCTTATCAAAGAAATCCGGCCGGTCGATAAAGGTTTCGTCCTGCTGCTCAAACTGCTTTCCTGCCTCAAGGAGCAAAGCAATATCAAACCCCTCCGTAGCAGAAGAACGTAAATCCAGCCCCATCAGAGTTTTGCCTTCCAGTTTCGGGTGAGGGGCGCTTTCGGGCAGGCTTCGCGGCGTGAAGGTAAATGTACCCAGTGCCACCCGGTCATGTCCGGCAACCTGAAACGGAAAAGGTGTTCCGCGGCCGATACTGACTGTCGTTGCTTCAAATAAACACAGTGAGGGATACAACCGGACTGCCGTATCGTTTGGCAAATTCGGGCTGGGAGGCACAGCCAGGTGCCATGGCATGGACTTCCGGTAGTCTTTAACGGGTATGACGTGCAAATCAAGTGACTCAGCCTGCTCAATCCAGGCTTCCCCTTTGATCATCAGTGCCAGTTCGCCTGTGGTCATGCCGTGCAGTAGCGGGATGGGATCCATACCCACAAAAGAAGTAAAGGCAGCTTCCCGCACAGGGCCATCCACAAATTTGCCGTTCGGGTTGGGCCTGTCGAGTACGATGACCGTTTTGCCTGTTTCAGCAGCGGCTTCCATGACCAGATGTAACGTACTGATATATGTATAGAAACGGGCGCCTACATCCTGTATGTCGAAAATCAGCACATCCACATTTTCGAGCATGGTGGCCGTGGGCTTTTTGGTGCTGCCGTATAAGGACAAAATGGGCAGGCCGGTTCGGCTGTCCACGCCGTCGCTGATGGTTTCGCCGGCGCCGGCATCTCCACGAAATCCATGTTCCGGCGCCATAACTTTGGTGATGTTTACTCCACGGGACAGCAGGTCGTCTACCAGGTGCTGACCTTTGGTAACCGACGTCTGGTTAACGACCAGCGCAACCTGTTTGTCTTTCAGTAATCCGAGGAAAGCGTCGGGTTGCTCAGCCCCTGTAGTCACCGCCAGTGACTTTACAGAGATGAGGCACAGCAGAAAAAGGACTGTTTTCATTGTTGCTCAACAGCGCGGCGTAAAAAGCCATTATGATCTGACAACATGGACTCTGCGCTGGCGGCATCATTGCCGGTGAGGATCATCATGATCGCCACTTTGGCTTTATGTCCGGCGGCATCGAGTGCTTCTGATGCCTCTTCCCCGGAGCAGTCTGTAGCCTGCATCACTATGCGGATAGCGCGGGCTTTTAATTTTTCATTGGTGGCGTTAACGTCGACCATCAGGTTCTGATAGGTTTTACCCAGGCGAATCATACTGGCAGTGCTCAGCATATTCAGCACCAGCTTTTGTGCCGTGCCGGATTTCATCCGCGTGGAGCCGGTGAGGCATTCTGCACCAACCACCGGGCAAATCGCAATTTGTGCGGTGGTCAGCACCGGTGCGCCCGGACTGCAGGCGATGCCTGCGGTGACCGCGCCCAGCTCATTTGCATATTCCAGTGCACTGACCACATAAGGAGTCCGCCCGCTGGCAGACAAACCTACCAGTACATCCTTTTCACAAAGGTTCACGGCCTGTACATCTTTGATACCCTGAGCGCTGTTGTCTTCTGCGCCCTCTACAGCATGCTGTATGGCTTTTTCGCCACCGGCAATAATGCCCATCACCAGTGTATCGGGCACGCTGAAGGTCGGGCGGCACTCTACCGCATCAAGAATTCCCAGACGGCCGCTGGTGCCGGCACCGATATAAATTAACCGTCCGCCCTGTTGTAATTTTTCCACTATGGCATCCACTGCGCGGGCAATGTGGGGGATTTCAGTTGCCACTGCTGCGGCTACTTTGGCATCTTCCTGATTGATTTTATGCAGGATGGATTCTGTCGACAGCAAATCGATATCCATCGTGGCGGGATTTCTGCCCTCTGACACAATTTTATTTAACTGTGCCAGTAAGTCTGACGTCCCGGTGATTGTTTTTGCCTGCATAATTTGCCTTAGTTCTGTTGCTCTGCTTTATTGCTTTGGATTGTTTTGTTGTTATTTTTAACGGCAGCGTTCTGTTACTGAACCGGTTCCGGTTGCTGCGTATCTTTATTATAGCCTGCGGGCGTATTACCCATAGCACAAATAAGCGTGGATATGAGCGTGCCGGCTACCAGTTGCCATGTGAACCCGAGTTCAAACTGCAGGCGGGCCGGCAAAATACTCTCAATAATATAGGGTTGCATGGACAAGGGTACCAGAAAACCGGTGATCAACGCTGCTATCACCGAACGCCGGCTTCCACGGCGGGAAAATAGCGTGACGAAATAAACGCCAAGTAAACCACTGTACGAGAAAACCATGACGCCAAGTGCAAATTGCAGCAGCGGCATGTCGGTATGTTGTTGCCAGTAATAGCACAGACACGCCATAAATCCTAATGACAATGCCATTAATAACATGGCGACGCGCCCTGCTTTGACAAAGTGAGCGTCGGTCTTTTGTGTATTCCGGTGGGCCAGCCAGGGGCGGTACATGTCCTGGATCAGAACACTGGACATGGAGTTCAGGCCGGAATTTAACGTAGACAGTGCGGCAGCCAGAATACCCACGGTGACCAGGCCGCGAACACCATCAGGAATTTCGCTGAGCACGTAGTACATGAATATGGTGACCGGTTCACCGGCAAATACCGGAACGGGGTTTTCACCACTGCCACTGGCCATTAAATCGGGACGTTGATAGTAAACAAACAGCAGTAAACCGATGATTAAAAACAGGCACATCACCGGAATCACCATCACCACCGAAAGCAGCATGGCTTTGCTGCCTTCTTTGGCACTTTTGCAGGTCAGCACCCGTTGCGTCATATCCTGGTCGAGTCCAAAAGCGGCGATGTTCAGAAGCACAAATCCGGTAAAAACAGAGAACAAACTGAAAACGCCGCTGTTAGTGAAATCAAGCCGGGTATCAAACAACCTTAATTTTGAAGGCGTATCCGGTGCAGGATGCTGAAGGGCGTTAACGATACCGGCCAGAGAAGCCGGAATTGCATTTAACAGTGCGATAATCACGGCTACCGCGGCACAGATATACACCGCAGCCTGTAATACGTCAGAGTAGATAACTGTACGGATCCCGCCATAAACCGTATACACAAGCCCGGCGACTGTAATAATGACGGTGGCAAGAATGACGCTGGATGCATCAATGTTACCGAACAGAATCATGGCGACAGCCAGTGCTGCCATATACAGCCTTGCGCCACTGGCGAACACGCGGCCGGAAAGGTACATGGCACCGGCCAGCTGTTTGGCCTGTTCACCAAAGCGCTGTTCCAGCAGTTCGTATACCGTGTAGACATTGTGTTTGTAAAACCGGGGGATGAGAAAGGCGGCAACAAAGAAAGCGGCGATGAATGCGCCGATGTTGGTTGACAGGTAGGTCAGATCGCCCCGGTAACCCTGATCCGGGCCTCCCAGAAACGTGGCAGCAGACTGGGACGTGGCCAGTACAGAAATCGCCACAACCCAAACCGGCATGCTGTTGCCACCGAGAAAGTAATCTTTGGCTGAGCGGCTGGAGCGGTTAAATAGCCAGCCACTGGCGATAAGAAGCAAACCGTAAGCGGCGAAAACCAGTAAGTCTGCTAACGCGTAATGCTCTAACATGCGGCCCTGTTACATTATTTTAATTCAATTGAAATCCCAGAATAGATTATTCCAATTAATTTGTATAGCTGGAATTATCCCGTCGTTGTAAGATAGCTTTCAGCGCTAATTTTAGATCAGGAGCCCCCGCCGTTGAGCAGACAAACCCAGGCTGTTATCCACGCCGACGCACTATTGCATAATTTCCGTGTACTTTCCTCTCTGGCCGGTGAAGGACAGAATATGGCGGTGGTGAAAGCTGATGCCTACGGACACGGGGCAGACAATGTGGCGCGGATATTACGTAAAGTCTCTCCTGCGTTTGCGGTTGCTATTACAGAAGAAGCGCTGGCGTTACGGGAAGGCGGGATTCAGGCTCCGGTGGTTATCCTTGAGGGCCCCCATCAGGCAACGGAATGCGCTGTGGCTGCGCGGGAAAATTGCATTGTGGTTGTTCACAGCGAAGAGCAACTTTGCTGGTTGAAAGCGTGCCCTTCTGATCGCCGTCCGGCGATATGGTTAAAAGTGGATTCGGGCATGCACCGTCTCGGGTTTGCCTGTGATGAAGTATTACCCATGGTGGCGAAATATCGGGATATGTTAACTGACGATACCGTGCTGGTTACGCATCTGGCATGCGGTGATGAAACGGGCAGTCAGTCGGTACAAAACCAGCTGGATGCCTTTGAGCAGGTTCGGGCAGCTACCGGATTTGCAGTCAGCATTGCCAATTCCCCGGGGACGGTGGGGTGGCCGCAAGCGCGGGGAAACTGGAACCGCACCGGTATTGCCATGTACGGCGCCGAGCCTCTGGACACACCCTGCGGGCTGGATCTGCAACCGGTGATGACGCTTCAGGCAAGTATTATTGCTCTGCGCACTATAGAAGCCGGTGAAACAGTGGGGTACGGAGATACCTGGCAGGCGAAGCGCCGTTCTGTGATTGCCACTGCGGGTATCGGCTATGCTGACGGGTATCCCAGACAATGTCCCAACGGTACGCCGGTAATGGTTAACGGACACCGTGCGGCGCTGGCGGGTAGAGTGTCTATGGATATGATTACCATTGATGTGACTGATATTCCGGCTCCGGCGCCCGGTGACCGGGTGGAACTGTGGGGGCATCAACTGTCTGTGGATGAAGTGGCCCGTCACGCCGGGACAATTTCTTACGATCTTGTCACCCGCTTATCCCAGCGGGTGCCCCGCATTGTTAAACACGTCTAGTGAATACCCGCCGGCGTCATTCAGGCGCCGGCAATCACTGACAATACCTTGCCCACGGCCAGTCCTCCTGCTGTACCAACGATGTACCCCAGCATTGCCATCAACACGCCAACCGGAATGAGTGCTTTTGAGTATGAGGCTGCAAGCACGGGGGCTGAGGCAACACCACCAATATTCGCCAGTGACGCCAGGCCGCAGGTAAATAAATCCAGCCGGAAGAGTTTCGCTGCAATAACCATAATCACCCCGTGAGTGAGTAAGATACAACCGCCGGCCATTATATACACCGGCGCTTCCAGCAATTCTGAAAAACTGGCTCTGGATGCAATAAGCGCAATAATCAGGTTCAGCAGTACGGTAGCCACCACATCTGCACCACCTACGCGGCGAAGGGGAGTGACAGCACCGGCGATCCCGGCCAGGGTGACCAGTGCAACAGTCCAGGCGGTAGTAGAAAAATAAGCAGAAGCCGGCAACATCGCCGCGAGCCACTGGGACAGTGATGAGACAACGCAGGATAAGGCCAGCAGCATCAGCACATTGCCGCCTGACACCTGAGTCTGGTTCGCCTTCGATTCTGCCAGCCTTGCACTCACATCATCCAGCGTACTGCTGTCGGCTTTTACCCAGCGGTTGAAATGAGCTGCATAGGGCACAAGTGCCAGTAATGCCATTACCCATATGGCATAATCAATGGAGTCAATCAGCAAGGTGTATCCCATAGCGGAGTCGGGCACATCCAGCGCCAGTTGTATGGCTGCCAGGTTACCTGTTCCCCCCATCCAGCTGCCGCACAACGCGGCGAAGGTTTTCCATGCGTTATCTGCCAGCCCGTGCTGAAACAGAGCAAACGTAACAATAAAGGCGGCGGCAATACTAAAACTGGCAAGCAGAAAGGCGAAAATCATCCGCCAGCCCAGTCGCTTAATCTGGCGCAGATCGGCTTCCAGCAACATCAGGAAGATCATCGAGGGCAGCAGGTTATTCCTGAGCATTTTATAAGTATCATTGATGGCAGCGGTTTTTTCCCATAACTCGGCACTGGCACACACCATAACTACAAAGTACAGCAGTACAATGGCGGGCAGATACCGGAAAACACGCCACTTTCTGAAGGCTTCAAGATAGTAAAGCACGCCGGCGATAGCGAGCAGGGCACTGACGTATCCGAATGCGCCGGTGATCATAAAGAACCGGCTTTTGTTACCCGGCGATAATTTAAGCGGGTTGAACACATTGCGCTTGTGTTTGCTTTAATTTGGCCGCAATATACTGTTGATATCGCAAGCAGGTAGTGATTCCACATTTTCATTTCCATCTTCCGGACTGCTTTTTTATTCTAATTATCTCCATTCTTTAGAATAAAGTATTTAAGATTCGTTGCAAGTTCTGTCTATTCTTCCTGCGGGTTGCGGTGTCAGCAAGGTTAGCCGAAAGGATTACGGCCAGGTTTGTTATCACATCCTATAGTTTATTTTCGATACATGCCGGATGCCTTGCTGGAGAAGGAGTCTGTTTCTGACCAATTAAGAGGTAAGTTATGAGAACAGGTTATAGTAGAGCGAGAGTGAACAGAGGTGCGTATTCACGTCCCGTTAATCAACAAGGATCTGCGCCAAAGGCGACGCCGCCTAAAGCGAAATGACACAAAGCCCGGCTCAGTTGCCGGGCTTTTTCGTTGTGGAATCTCTGATTATCAATTCCGGGCAATAGGAGATACTGTCCGTTTCTTCAAACACCGGCTTAGCGTGTCGTTTGCTTTGTGAAATGGTGTCGATGAGTAAGCCGGCGGCCTTACGGGCTATGGCCACGGTATCCTGTTCTGCAGTCGTTATGGCCGGAGAAGTTTGCCGCGAAAACGGACTGTTCTCAAAACCTGCTATCGCCATGTCCTGAGGGACCTGAATATTATTCAGTCTTGCTTCCAGCAAAGCGCCGGCGGCGAGTTCATCATTACAGGCAAACACCGCTGTAGGCGGGTTCGCCAGTGCGAGAAACTGCTTCATAGCCGATACACCACTTTCGAAATTGTACTCGCCGTCTATTCTCAGTTCTGCACTGGTATCCAGACGATAATTTTCCAGTGCATCCAGATAACCCCGTTCCCGTTCCAGTGTAGAGCGGTGATTTCTGTTCCCTGAGATAAAGCCAATGCGTTTGTGGCCCTGGTGGATCAGGTGATTCACGATATCGCAGGAAGCCTGAAAATCGTCAATACACAGCCATTTGCCGTGAATACCAAAAGGTACTTCTCCGGAAACTATGCCGACAAACGGTAATCCGTAACTGGCTATCTGTGTAAGCAGTTCCGGCATTTCAGATAAAGGCGGAGATAATACGAGACCAGCCAGGTTCGAGCGGGTAGCCATATGAAGAATGTCCTGAACGATATCTTCTCCGGCAGCATCGCAGGGGTGGATCAGTAATTCGTAATCTTTCCGGTAGCATTCGGCAAGCAAGCCTTTTTGCATGTCGATAACGTAATAAGCGTTCGGATTGTCATAGACGTAGGCTATAGAATAGGACTTATCACTGGCGAGGTTTCTTGCAGCCGGATTGGGACGGTAATTCAGCTGCCTGATAGCAGCCTGCACTTTTTCAACGGTTTCTTCGCTCACGTTGGGTTCTTTGTTCACAACCCGTGAAACGGTTTTAAAGGATACGCCTGCGAGTTCAGCGACATCCTTGATCGTTGTTTTCAATCAGAAAATCCTGTCAGTCCGTTGGACATGAACGCCATCATGCCATAAAAAACGTTGTTGTATTGTTCTATAATGAAATTTAATCCTGAACGGGAACCTTGTAGTAACATTTATTAACGATAACTGGTAAATATCAAACCCAACCTTTTAATATTAGCCGTGGTGCCGGATTTCAGCGACCAGTTGTCAGGAGAATAATAATTAAAATGAATAACCAGCAATATATTGCCGGAGTCGATGGCGGCGGCACCAAGTGTAAGGCCGTTGTGTTTGATGAAAACGGTGAACCGGCAGGTGAGGGAATAAGCGGTCCTGCTAATGTGGCCAGGATTGGCAAAGAAGCACTGCCGGCCATAATCCGGTCGGTTTTACTGGCCCTGCAAAATGCAGGCGTTGCGGTTAATGAGAATGACGCTGCGGTGCTCGCAAAGTGTCATGTGAGTGCGGGTCTGGCCGGTGCAACGGTGAAAGAAGCCGCAGAACTGCTCAGTCAATGGCAGCATCCTTTTGCATCATTTCGTTTCACCAGTGATTTGCATACTGCGCTGGTGGGGGCGCATGGTGGTGAGAACGGGGCAGTTCTGGTTGCCGGTACCGGCTCCTGCGCAGCCGCTCTGTGCGGCAATGATTGTATTCAGTATGGTGGCCACGGTTTTAATATTGGTGATAAGGGCAGTGGTGCCTGGTTCGGTCGTGAAGCGGTGCGGCATACGCTGGAAGCGCTGGATGGTGTGTTGCCGGTCTCACTGTTATCTGAAACGGTCTGCGCACATTTCAGCGCAGACACTACCCGGGAATTCGTGAACAAACTCAATTATGCGCAACCGGCTGAGTTTGCCGGCGCCGCCGGACTTGTGTTTGACTGTGCGGCAAAGGGCGATGTGTATGCTTCAGATATTGTCCGCTCCGGCACGGACTATTTATCATCAATAGCCCGTATTGCCATGGAAAAAAGTCAGGGAAAACTGGTACTGGCCGGCGGACTTGCCGGAACTATAAGGCCATTCCTGCCCGAAGATATCCGGGCGAAAATCATTGAAGCTAGGTATGGTCCGGAGTGGGGGGCGGTGCACGTCCGCCAAGACTAACTGGCTTCGCCGGCACCCGGCAGTTTGTCATCCTGTTTGGATAATGACGGCAGAGTATATCTTTCCGGCCGGTGATTTAAGGACAGTACCATGTTCAGACAGAACGCCGCCAGTACTGACATCAGTACCAGACGCCAGTCGAGTACCAGCAGTGAAGACAGCAAAATAACGGTGTCTACTGACAGCTGAAAAGTACCGGCACGGATGGAGAAACGTTGCTGAAGATAGAAAGCCAGAATACCAAGACCGCCCAGACTTGAGGTATGACGGAACATGATCAGCATGCCTACGCCAATGAGGATCCCGCCGAATATTGCCGTGAAAACCGGATTAGCACTGCTGACATCCACAAAGCGGGGGATAAGATCAGTAAGTACTGAGACGGTAGACACGGAGATAAACGTGTTTATGGTGAAGCGTTTGCTGATATGGGTCCACGCAAGAGCATAGAACGGCACGTTGATCAGGAAAAACAGCACCCCGAAGTCTACAGGCAACGCATAAGTTCCTAACAATGCAAGTCCTGCAGCGCCACCGACCATCAGGTCCTGCGACTGAAATAAATAAACGCCAAAGGCAACGAACAGCCCTGCACTGACTAAAGCAAAAATATCTTCAACCACACTGTGTTTTGGTTTTTGCATGTGAAAGCCCTCCGTTTTTGAAGAGCGCGTATTATACGGAGGGAGAAAAGGGAAGTAAGGGGTTGTTTGTTATTTGTACAGCCTGGTGGGGCTGGTGCTGGTGCGCAATCTTTACGACTTTTAGTATTTGTGTGAATGCGATGTTACCAGTGCGTGTTTTCCCGGCGTATTTAGCCATACCAGCCAGTCGCACCGGCCAGTCAGGGTCAGCCCAGAAGCTGACGGAACCCTGATTTAACTTCTTCACCAAAACACACCAGATAAATAGTGTGAGGCAGTGCTGTTCCGCTGGCGTGAAAGCGGATGGAACCCAACGCAACTTCGCAGGCTGAGTTCACCGGATATCCGTAAATGCCGCAACTTATCGCCGGAAAAGCAATGGTTTGAATGTTGTTCTGACTTGCCAGGCGTAAACTGTTCCGGTAGCACTTAGAAAGCAAGTCACTTTCATGGTTCATGCCGCCGCGCCATACCGGCCCCACGGTATGAATAATATACGGCGCTTTAAGATTAAAACCCGGTGTCAAAACAGCCTGACCGGTTTTACATCCGCCAACTGCTTTGCAATACTCAAAAAGCTCCGGTCCTGCAGCATGGTGGATTGCACCATCAACGCCGCCACCGCCCAGCAGCGTTGGATTCGCTGCATTTACGACTGCATCCACTTCCAGTTGCGTAATGTCGCCGTCAATAACCCTGATCCTTGCCATCGTGTCCCCAAATACCGTTCGCAGTGCTGTTTCCGTTGTGACGTTGTCGGTGTTTAGCGACACATGTCAAACAAACCGGAAAAGACCTGCGCCGGTTACTGCAAAATATAAATTGTGATGCATAAGGCTAAGCCTTTGATTGGAATAAACAGTTTTCCGGAATCCGGTGAAAACGGTATTCAGAAATACTCATATTCCGGAGTAAATAGTCCACGAACCGTGCCAGAGTTAAACATAGACAGAGAACGTAACCGCAGGGGATAAGGCCGGACAGTGTCAGATACCAGCCCGGCAGGATGACATCGGATTGCCGGAGACCGCTCAGCAATCCGCTGGTTAAAGAGGATTAATGATTAATCGTCGTCGCTGAACAGACAGTGTTTGGCAAAGTCGCCGGCTTCGTTTGCCGTCCAGTCGCCTTTAGGTTTTTCTTTCATATCAGCACACCAGGCTTTTGAGCCAACTTCCGGGGCGCAACCGGCCAGGGTAAAAGTTAATGCAATCAATGCGAAAACAGCTTTTTTCATAATTAACGCTCGTAATTTGTCAGGTATTTCATAGTAAGTCAGTGGCGGTGACAAAATCAATTACCGGAGAAAAAAGTGACCGTGCAATAAGGTGACAGAGAAAACATGCCGGATATCAGTTATAAGTGTTGTAAGTACTTGAAATATAATATTTTATATTTCTAGGTGATAACTGAAATTGAGCGCATAATCAGCCCGTTTTTTAACCAGTCGGAAGCCAGTATGGATTTCTCAAATGATCGGGTTTCAGTGTATGTACTATCAGAATCTGACACCACAACAATAAGCCAGTCTCAGCACGGAACACGCTACCGGGATGCTGTGCATTTGCCGCTGCCGGGCGGAGAAGGATGGCTGTTTGACTACGGCGTGCTGGTATTTTGGGGCGTCGACGAAGACGAACGTCTGGCGTTTTTGCACCGCCTGCAAATCAGCAGTGATGCCCTTTCCTGTGAACATCAGGAGCATGTGCGTTTTAACACCGGGGCTGAGTCACTCAAATTACAGGGCGACCTGATTTCCCTTCCGGCCGGAGAGGCATTGATGCGACTGGCTGTCAGTCATGCGCTGGCGCAGTCGACCAAACTGAATCAGTATGAGTATCAGGCGGAAAAGACTATTCAGCAATATGCATACTTGCCTAAAGCACTGGCTGAATCAGGTAAAATTAATCTGAGCAGACAGAAGCTGGCCAGCATTCGTGGTCATCTTTTCAGTACCAAAAGCGATATTTTTCTGCACTATGGTTTGCTGGATACACCGGAATTTTTCTGGGAATACCCTGAGTTCGAAGACGCCTACAATGCCACAATGAAATATCTGGATATTCGTCCGAGAGTCGATTTGCTGTCGAACAAACTGAATGTGATTCATGAATTGTTTGAGATGCTGGCTGATGAGCTGAAGCACAAGCATTCTTCGTTTCTGGAATGGATCATCATCATCCTGATAGCATTTGAAATTGTGATGTTCGGTGCCCAGGAACTGACCATATTACTGGCGGGGTAAAGTTACGAAGCAGCGGTGATGAAGGCTTAATTTTCTTTGCGCCGGTTGCGGATGATCGCAACCACACGGTCGTAATTGGCTTCGCTCAACGCCCATGTGTCATCGCCGCTGTTATTGACAAACTGAACCACCACGGTATCGATGTCCTGATGATACCTTGCAATGCTGCTGTAACCGGGTAGTAAACCCGTATGGCCGAATTCATAGACTGAGCCGTAAATGCGTTGCTCCTGTGATGTGAGCAGCGAACCGTTGTTCAGAGCCCTGATAAATTTGCCGGTGTCAGCCGCAGTGGCAACCATTTCGCTGCTTGCACCGGTAAACCACACGGGTTTCACGTCTACATCCAACCCTTTAATATAACCGCTCATCAGTCTTGCCATATTCACTTCTTTTGACGAAAAAAAGGTATTTTCCAATTTAAGAGGCCGGAGGATTTTTTCCTCAATGAGTTTACGGTAACTTTTGCCGGACACCCGGTCGATTATGGCGGCAACGATGACATAGTTACTGTTCGAATAGCTGTAGCGCGTGCCGGGCGTAAACGCTAAGGGGCGACTTTTTACCAGGCTAAGCAAATCTGCCGGTGACGTTGGCGGGGAAAACCAGTCGAAGCCGTCAGCATCAATATAATCCGGTATGCCTGAACGGTGCTGAAGTAACATGCGTACGGTAATGTCTGCCGCGCCCGGGATATCTGCGGCCATGTCCGGCAGATAGTCCACCAGAGTGTTATCAAGCTCCAGTTGATGTTGAGCTGCCAGTTTTACTGCAACAACCGCCAGATAGAGCTTGCTGATACTGGCAATTTTAAAGAAGGCATCACCACTGGCCGGTTGTCTGAGTTCTTTGTTATGCCAGCCGGCGGTAAGCGTAACCGGTGGTTGCCCCTGCTCGTCGATGTATACAATCATGCCGTCGAGACCAAGAGCCGGAGAATTGTCGACTTGCCCTGAGATGCTGGCGGGTAACGGCGCCATTTTCGAGCCCAGGAAAGTCCAGGGGACAAACAGGACAATACTGGCCAGTGACGCTACAGCAATCAGTGCCAGCAGAAAACTCCGTGCAGAAAGCCGGTTCATTAAGTTTCTTTCTCCCCCTGAGGGTTTATTTTCGACTACATAAAGTTAGCAGAGAACCGGGAAACTGCCCGGGCCGGTCTTTGACGGGCTGCAAACGGCGATCAGATGATTGCCCGTTCCGGCAAGGACGGGTTCAGCTCTCTGGCAATAATCTCCAGACCTTGTTGTAAGTTCTCAGGGTTGAGATTGCCCAGACAAAGACGTAAATGCGCCGAAGACGTTTCTGTCACATGGAAGAACACCGATGGTAGTGCATCAACACCCAGCTGGTTCAGGCGGCTAATCACGGCGGCATTATCAAGCCGCGGAGAATGTTTCAGCCAGATGTGCAAATTCACCGGGTCGTACTGAATACGTTTTTCGCCCAGAATCGCTTTGGCCAGCGCAATACGCTCTATGCAGTCTTCCCGCCTGGCCTGCTCAATGGTGACGGCATCGCCGCTTGTATAGAGCCTGTGAGCCAGTTCGGTAGTTACCGGCGGTGTAAACCAGTTCTGTGCCTGTATTACCCGTGCCAGACTACCGGTAAATTGTGGCGGGCAAACCAGCATGCCGGCCCTTAACGCCGGTGCGACACATTTGGAAAACCCCGACACGTGAAAAGTGCGTTCTGGCGCAAGCTGTTGCAGTGACACAACCGGCTCAGCATGCAGATAGATATCGTCTTCCACCAGATAAATGTCGTATTTACGGGCAATTTTCACCAGCTTTTCGCGGTGACTTTGAGAGAGGGTTTTTCCGGTGGGATTGTGCGCTGTCGGCAGAATAACCAGCACCTGGCTGGTGGCCTGCTTGCACCGTGCTTTGAAGTCGTTGAGATCGAGTCCGCACTCATCCATGGCCACTGGCTGCAATTGCAATCCAAGCAGTGTTGCCACGGCACGGATCCCTGGGAAAGTGGTTTCCTGAACCATTACCGTGTCGCCCTTATTGCATAACAACATCAGGGAAGACAACAAGCCCTGCTGAGCTCCGGCAAGGAGGAAGAGGTTCTCCGGGTCTGCGTTATTTCCCCTCAGATTCAGCCAGTCCGCCATACTCTCCCGGTGTTCCGGCAGTCCGCGGGTATCGCCATACACCGACCACAGGCGGGGATCATTCTGACGGGCAAGGTTCTGAAGATGGGTTGAAAGAATGGGTTCAATATTCAGGCAGGCCGGCTGATTCAATGTGAAGTCGAAAACATCTTTGCGTCCGGGCAGCATCGCTGCACTGATCGTCCGTCCTTGTTTTTGCTGTTTTACAAACGTCCCTTTTCCCTGTGTTTTCTCAATGAT
>NZ_CFHOXV010000028.1:18958-55504 GCF_984505615.1 Alteromonas sp.
TTTTGTGTTTATTGATTGCTCAATCAGTATATCAATCACGTTGGTAATGTTAAGTACGTTGTTTAAGAGAAAAGAAAATGGAATTGCAGAATCTGAGTTTGCTGGTGGTGTTTGCTGTCAGTATGACGTTTACCCCGGGACCGGCTAATCTGACCTTGCTGGGCACCAGTGTGCAACTGGGCATACGCAGCACGCTGCCGCTAATGGCAGGGGTGGTAACAGGGTTTGTGATTAATGCCCTGGCGATTTGCGTCGGGTTAGGCAGTGTTTTTCAGCAGTTTCCTGTGATGGTGACGTTCATTAAAGTGGCCGGTACGTTCTACATTCTCTATCTTGCTTACAGCTTGTGGCGGGTGAGACACGCCGAAGCCCGCAGGGCCAGCGCTGTTGCCCCGGGATTCTTTAAAGGCATACTGGTACACCCGCTGAACCCCAAAGCCTGGCTGATGTTGATCACCGCGTACAGCCAGTTTGTATCACCCGACCGTGTGGTCACAGACAGTCTGGCCCTTATCGTTGTGTTTTGCTTAAGCGGTCTCGCAGCAAACAGCTTGTGGACGGTACTTGGCAGCGTGATCCACGAATATCTGCAAGTCCCGAAAATGCGCTACAGCTTCTTTACTTCACTGGCAGTGATGCTTTCAGGCTTGGCAATTGCGCTGTGGTTGACATAATAGGCGAAAGCAGCGCACACGGGACGCCACAGATGAAAAAAGCAGTACTGGATAAAACCGACAAGGCCATTTTAGCGGCGTTACAGAATAACAGCGAAACACCGGTAAGCGATATTGCAGAACAGGTGGGGCTGACGACGACACCGTGCTGGCGCCGCATCCAGAGACTGCAAAATGACGGGCTGATCAGCAAGCGTGTGGCTCTGCTCAGTGCTATGCATCTTGGCTTAACCATGACAGTGTTCGTGCAGGTAAAGGCATCCCGTCACGATGCGCAGTGGCTGGACAAGTTTGCCCGCCATGCTTCCTCTTTTGAAGAAGTGGTCGAGTTTTACCGCATGTCCGGCGAGTATGATTATCTGCTTAAAGTGCTGGTTACTGATATGCAAAGCTTTGATCACTTCTACAAGCGGCTGGTATCCGGCATCGATTTGAGCGATGTCACCAGCAGTTTTGCAATGGAACAAATCAAATACTCCACTGAAATGCCCCTGACTCATCTGTGAGCGCAGGCTGACAACGTGCAATACCTTGTGTTGTATCAGGTTGACAGCAATCAGAGCCTTCTTTCGATTCACAGGTGATCCGCTGGTGCCCCCCGTGTGATACTGTGTGCAGGTTTAAATGCACAACAGGAATTCATCGTGACAGCCTCTGCTAATCCTCACTGGAATGATATTTTTCATCTTGAAACGCAGCTAACCGGCGAAGAGCGTATGCTCCGTGACGCGGCCAGGGACTTCTGCCAGACGGCACTGATGCCGGGCATCGAAAAGGCCAACCGGACAGCGACTTTCGATACTGCCATCATGCGCCAGTTCGGCGAAACGGGCCTGTTAGGCGCAACCATTGATGGCTATGGCTGCGCAGGTGTGAATTATGTCTCTTACGGATTGATTGCCAGAGAAGTGGAGCGGGTCGACAGCGGCTACCGCAGCGCCATGAGCGTGCAGTCTTCGCTGGTTATGCATCCCATTGCGACATTTGGTACCACTGAACAAAAAGAAAAATATCTGCCCAAACTGGCCACCGGAGAATTTATTGGTTGCTTTGGTTTAACTGAACCGGATGCGGGGTCGGATCCGGCGGGAATGAAAACCCGCGCGGAAAAAGTGCCGGGTGGATACAGACTGACAGGCAGTAAAATGTGGATCACCAATTCACCGGTAGCCGATGTCTTTGTGGTATGGGCGAAAAATACTGATGAGGGCGATGAGATTTGCGGTTTTGTGCTGGAAAAAGGCATGGCCGGTTTGTCGGCACCGGAAATTAAGGGCAAGTTGTCGCTGAATGCCTCTGTTACCGGCGAAATCGTTATGGATAACGTATTTGTGCCGCAGGAGAACATGTTTCCCGAAGTACGGGGACTAAAAGGACCATTCAGTTGCCTGAATATGGCCAGATACGGTATTTCCTGGGGAGCTATGGGGGCGGCAGAGTTTTGCTGGCACGCTGCGCGGCAGTATGGTCTCGACAGAAAGCAGTTCGGCAGGCCACTGGCACAGACTCAGCTTTTCCAGACAAAGCTGGCGGATATGCAGACGGAAATTGCGCTGGGCTTGCAGGGGAGCTTGCGGGTGGGACAACTGATTGACGAAGGCGCATTTGATCCCGTGATGATTTCACTGGTTAAACGGAATAACTGTTCAAAGGCACTGGATATTGCCCGTAAAGCCAGAGATATGCACGGAGGCAACGGGATTGCCGGTGAGTTCCACGTTATGCGGCATATGCTGAATCTGGAAACAGTGAATACTTATGAGGGCACTTACGATATTCACGGGTTGATTCTGGGCAGGGCGCAAACCGGACTGCAGGCGTTCTTTTAATTTTTTCCGGCACAAATAAAAACAGGCCTTGTGAACAAGGCCTGTTTATCGGGTGTTGACGCTAGTGATTTGAGTCAGCGAGTAGCTTGGATTTCTTCTTGATCTTGCAATCAAAAATCTTCTCAGCATTTTTCCTTCCAATATAGTATGCAACTGTATATGGATGGCTCCGCTCAAAAAACCGCGTAAATGACTTGGTTAATGCATGCATATTCATGAGCCCTCCTGTGGTTTACCCGTCACTATCATATAATTATGACAGTAATATGTCTAACGTGTTACAGAGAAATTTAGTTCACTACGATAAAATAAATTTATCGGGTGACTCCCTTTAAATATAGGCGTTCCGCTAGAATTTGCTAGTTTAATTTTTTTATAGAATAAAATGTTTCTTACTACCACTGCCGGATAATTTTTTTGTATATATCGGCATCAAGCAGGCTGAGCTGCGTCGCCGCCGGTGTCAGTGCCTGTAATGCGTTTACTGCATCCTGCCAGTTATCGTAACGGTTGCCGTCAATCATATACACACTGGCTGCGGCGGGGCGGGTTGAGTCCAGTGGATACGCCGTTGCGGCGGAGGGCGGGGTGGTATTGTGGAAAACCGATTCTGACGTGATGTAATCGGCAATGCCGTCATTGTTGATGTCTTTACTTAGCCAGCTCTTTCCTAACAGGGTGTTGTAGGTGCCGTCAGATTGCATTTGCGAAATGGTGTCGTTAAATGTTGAGATCAGGCCTCTGTTAGCGGCTGTATCCTCAGCCAGCATCAGGTGGAAGCCGCTGGTAATCAGGGCGTCAGCCGAGCGGGAGACCAGTTCCTCGTTATCTGCCAGCAGTAAAAGGTTAAATTCATCAATCAGTAAAGCTGAAGTCATCAGCAGGGGCGTACGATCATCAGCAAATTGTTTAAATGCATCGAATGTCGTGGGCGTACGGGACCATTTCACCTCGCGCACAGCACGGATCTGCGTGGTATTAGCAAAACGGTTCTCGATAGCAATGCGGCTGTCCTGTAACTGAGGCAGCAGTTTAATTTCTTTTACCGCAGGACGTTTGCTGGCTGCATACAGATATAAAGGCAGATACGGCGTTGAATAGAGGGCATTACTCTGTTTGTCATCAAGACTGATAAACGCATATTCTCCGTTAAGCTGGCCGGTAGTCAGTGCACCGCCTAAAAAGGCCCTGCGCATCACTTGCAACGTCACGTCCGTGTCCATACGTCTGAAGGCCTCAGTGACAATACTGTTCAGCCTGGCAGGCTCACCTCCGTTATCAATGTAAGTGGCGAGAGGAGAGGCGCCCAGTTTTATTTCTGCCTGTGCCGGGGTCGTCAGACAAAACAGGCCCGTCAAAATTAAACCGCTAAATACCTTTATCATCAAATACTTCCTAAATACGTCTGCCAGTACGGAGAGATTCGGGCAGAGTCGTCTACCGTAACCGGCTTTATTATAAAAGTGTAGCGTCCCGGAGGGATTAATACAGAAAAAGCGTGACAACCTGTCACGCTTTTAACCTGAGGATAGTGTGAGGACAGCTTGCAGAGACGGGTCGCAAGCTGTGTTTCAGGCTTATTCGCCGAAACTGCCGGCTGCGCCCGGGTAGACCACCGGACTTTCAATGCCGTCCTTGCTGACACTGGCAACACCAAAGAAGTAGTTGTCGATGACAATATTTTCCAGTGTGGCTTCAGTGACATCACCAACAAATTTGCTGTATTGCCACTGCGGTGCATCGGTGTATCGCCAGTACAACTTATAACCGGCTAGCTGAGGATTTTGTTTACTGTTGGCGGCTTTCCATTTCAGCGTGGTGGAAGGTTGTACTGCTCCTTCAATGGATACCTCTGCCGGGGGTGACGGTGCCCAGGACATAGCAGCCAGACTCACTGCATTCAGTCCGGTCAGTTTGGCTGCATAGTCGAAGTCAACGCCGTCAAGGGTGTCGCCGTATACAATGCCGTCTTCCGTGCGTAAGTCCTGATGCTGGCGGGTATAGTTCTCGTTGGTTTCCATGATGCGGATACCGGGATAGCCCAAATCATTGAATGGCCGGTGGTGTCCGCCGCGGCCGAATCTGTCGAGCCGGTAGATCACCATGGTGTCTAAATTTTCGATGTACTGATCAGCAATTTTATCAATATAACGGGCCAGATTGCGGCTGGGGGAATCCACTTCTCCGCCGGTGAAGCGCCGGGTACGGGCTTCTGCCTCAGTTTCAGTGACTCTGGTTCCTTCAGCGAACAGGCGGGCGGTACTGTTATTGATAACGCCGTTCACACCTTCGATATTGCCAATCATATCGTTATTCAGCACGGCCTTGATGCGCCAGCCTTCCTTCTGTGCTTTTGCGGCAAGAATTTTACCGCCGAATAAACCCTGTTCCTCACCGGAAAGTGCGGCGTAGACAATGGTGCCGTTAAACTTGTACTGGCTGAGTACCCGTGCCGCTTCCAGTGTACCGGCAACACCTGAGGCGTTGTCGTTTGCGCCGGGACTGTCTGATGTGAAATCCATCACATCTGATACCCGCGAATCAATGTCACCGGACATGATCACGTAGCGGTCCGGGTCGGTGGTTCCCCGTTGGATAGCAATAACATTGACCACTTCCACCGGATCAGGAATTCGCTTCTCGCCACTGATGGTGTCACTGACCGTGATAACCTCAAGGCAGCCGCCGCATTCAGCGGAGATTTGTTCGAATTCTTTTTGGATCCAGCGACGGGCCGCACCGATGCCACGAGTGTCTGATTTGGTTTCAGACAACGTGTGACGGGTACCGAAATTCACTAATGTAGTGATGTCTTTTTCAATGCGGTCCGCAGAAATTGCTTTAGCAATATCGTGCAGGCGCGGGTCGTCGTTAGCGGTGGGGGCTGCTATCGCTGAAGCGGACAGCAGCATGGTAGTAGCAACCAGTGTGCGTGGTAGCATAAACACTCCTTCAAGCCTGTTGCAAGTGCCACGCTTATGGTTGCGTGGCTTTATATGAAGGCGTAGGCATCACCGAAGAGTTTACCGGTGGACAGGCCACATGCTGCAAAGTCATCCCGTGCCACTTTGGCCATTTCGAAACGCCCTGCAATATAAACCTGTTTGTCAGATAAATCCGGATAGTCAGTCATCACAGCTTTGTGAACCCAACCGGTTTTACCCTGCCAGCCTTCTTCAGGAAATTCTACTACCGGAGCGAAGGTGAAATTGTCATGCTTAGCCGCTAATGCTGTCAGTTCATCGAATAGATAGAGATCTGACTGATTGCGTCCGCCCCAGTAAAGGGTCACCGGCGTGGTTGCATGATCTTTCAGTGCCTGCTGCAAAATAGACCAGGTATAAGAAAAACCGGTACCACCGGCGATAAGAATCATGTCTGAACCATCACTTTGTAATGATGCTTCTCCGTGACCGCCACTTAAGGTGACTTCACCTTCATTACGCATTTTATCGAGGACTTCGGTGGCGTAAGCGTTTTTCTCATCTGCACCAATGTGCAATTCGATTCGACCATTGTCATAAGCCGGATTAGCGATAGAAAACGGACGCTTATCTTTTCCGCCCATATGCACCATGATGTACTGACCGGCTTTAAAATCCACCGGCTGCGCAGGCGTTAACTCAACTTTATAAACGACCTCAGTTAACGGCGTGATGGCCGTAACTTTACACTGAAATTCCGACATAGTTACTCTTTGATTGGTTGAAATTCTGACGCAGGCTGAGAGGGGAGCGCATGTGCAATTAAAACACGCGGTAAACCCATCCATGGGCGCTCCACCGCAGCATCCCTGCTGCGGAGGGTTTTAATTGCACACACACTCCCCGCTTTCACGCCTGCGTCCGGCATTATGCTCACAATATGTTTGCGGAGGTTGGGAATAATGCGTGTTTTAATTTCGCACAGACTTCACCAGCCAATGGTTCGCACACACACTCCCCGCTAATCAGTCCATAATACCAAGACTGTCCCAGATGTCATCCACGCGCTGTTTCACGTTTTCATCCATGACGATAGGCGTGCCCCACTCGCGGTCTGTTTCACCGGGCATTTTATTGGTGGCATCCATACCCATTTTAGACCCCAGACCGGAAACCGGAGAGGCAAAATCCAGGTAATCAATGGGTGTGTTCTCAATAAGAACAGTATCTCTTGCAGGGTCCATTCTGGTGGTAATGGCCCATATCACGTCTTCCCAGTTGCGGGCATCCACATCGTCATCACATACAATCACAAATTTGGTATACATGAACTGACGCAGGAATGACCAGACGCCCATCATCACCCGTTTGGCGTGGCCGGGATACTGCTTCTTCATGGTGACGACCGCCATGCGGTAAGAACACCCTTCCGGCGGCAGATAAAAATCGACGATTTCAGGGAATTGCTTTTGCAAAATAGGCACGAACACTTCGTTCAGTGCTACACCCAGAATCGCAGGCTCATCCGGCGGACGGCCGGTATACGTAGAGTGATAAATTGGCTTCTGACGGTGGGTGATATGGGTGACAGTGAATACCGGGAAAGAATCGACTTCGTTATAGTAGCCGGTGTGGTCACCGTAGGGACCTTCCGGTGCTACTTCGTCCTGAGCGATATAACCTTCCAGCACGATTTCGGCACTGGCTGGCACCTGCAAGTCATTACTGACTGATTTCACCACCTCGGTTTTGCTGCCGCGTAACAAGCCGGCAAAGGCATATTCCGACAGCGTATCCGGCACCGGAGTTACGGCACCTAAAATGGTGGCCGGATCGGCGCCAAGCGCTACAGACACCGGATAAGGTTCGCCGGGATGGGTTTGACACCATTCACGAAAATCCAGTGCACCGCCACGGTGGGATAACCAGCGCATAATGACTTTGTTTTTCCCGATTACCTGCTGACGGTAAATACCCAGGTTCTGACGTTTTTTGTGCGGACCTTTGGTAACCGTTAATCCCCAGGTGATCAGTGGCGCGGCATCGCCCGGCCAGCAGCGCTGAACCGGCAGTTTAGATAAGTCGACGTCATCACCGCTGAGCACCACTTCCTGACAGGGCGCCTTTTTCACTTCTTTGGCCGGCATATTCAGGACCTGCTTGAACACCGGTAATTTTTCCCAGAGATCCTTCAGTCCTTTAGGCGGCTCGGGCTCTTTTAAGTAGGCAAGTAATTTACCTACTTCACGGAGCGCCGATACTGATGACTGGCCCATTCCCAGCGCTACACGTTCTGGCGTACCAAACAAGTTTGCCAGTACCGGTATGTCTGACCCTTTCGGGTTCTCAAATAACAGGGCCGGACCTTTGGCCCGCAATGTACGGTCGGCGATTTCCGTCATTTCCAGGTCGGTGTCGATTTCCTGTGTAATGCGTTTCAGCTCGCCTCTGGCTTCAAGTTGCTCAATAAAATCCCGTAGATCTTTGTATTTCATCGTTTCCGTGTTTATTGCATCCTGAGAATGGTAGCCGGAGTATATCACTTAACGGCCGGATCCGTTTCAGGGGATGCCGGTTTGTGTCATAAACTTAATTGAGCAGCAGGTTGTTGATATAAATTAATCTGGACAGCGGCTGCAAATGGTAGTGTTATAGCGGATGTACCCGCAGTATTTGCCTTACAATTAACCCTGCTGTGGTGCACTCAAACAATAACAGTGTCAGGAGAGTGTAATGGTGTTAGTAGATCAGGATATGGTCGACGAGTTAAATCTTCTTCTTAAATTTCCGGCGTCCAGTCTCATGCAGGGACTGAAAATTCATCACGACGCCAGCCAGTCAGTTGTTCACGCCGCAGAACGTCTTTACTCAAAAGGAATTATTACTCAGCCTGACGGCGGCTATCTTACCGACCTGGGCGTAGACCTGGCAGAGCATGCCCGGCACATCCAGTCAGCATTATCGATGAAACTGAACTAAGCTTGCAGCTTAAGCTTTACCGTACCCCGCCGATAAATTAAACATAGCGGTGCGATGCCTGTTACTGACGGCATCGTTCACCGGCACCGGGGTCAATGACAGTTCAGGTTTTCACATGAAAAATCGCGTAATTCTTTTGTTTACATCATTGCTGTGTGTTGCCGGGCTTAATGTGTCTTCTGCTCAGGAGCTCAAAGCCGTGCAACTTTACACACAGGATGAACTCATCAACATGATCAACAAAAATGAGCACCTTACACGGGTGGTCACCGATCGTTGTCAGCTGGTACAGGATATTGAAGCCCACGCTGAAGTGCTGAAGGAGCCCGCTTATCAGTTTCTCTGGGGCGATATGCTGGCCTGGGGGGTCTGTGTGGATGCCGAACCTGAACGCGGGATTGGATTTATCCGTGATGCGTCGGAACAGGGATTGCCGGCTGCGCTTGAACAACTGGGCCGGTACTATGCCAAAGGCACCCTGGTGCAGACAGACAAACAGCGTGCGGTAATCTATCTCCGTGAAGCCTCAGCACTGGGTAACCTAAAAGCGCAAATGCAACTTGCGCAACTGTTTCTCGATGGTCACGGCAGCCCTTACGATTATGAAGATACCTATCACTGGCTGTACAACGCAGTAACAGATGACAAAAAAACGCACAGCGAAATCGCCGGATACTTATCGGAGCTGGAAAAGCTGATGCACCCGAAAGCGGTAAGAAACGCCAGACGGCCCGCAGATTCCTGACAGTATTTACTTTGGTTGCTCAGGGGCTTTCTCGATCAGGCCCTTGAGGGTTTCCAGCGTATCGGCCTCTGCGGCAGGTTTATCCCAGCGGATACGGTGAATGCGGGGGAAGCGTAAAGCTACCCCGGACTTATGCCGGCTTGAGGGATGTACGGCATCAAACGCGACTTCTACCACCAGCTCCTTTTTTACTTCCCTTACCGGACCAAAACGACCCGTTGCATTGCGGCGTACCCAGTTATCCAGCTTCTTCAGTTCTTCATCGGTGAAGCCGGAATAAGCTTTGCCCACCGGGAGCAGTGTATCGCCCTCCAGGGCGCCGAAGGTGAAGTCTGAATAAAAGCTGGAACGCTTACCGTGCCCTCGCTGGGCATACATAACGACTGCATCAATTAACAGGGGATCCCGTTTCCATTTATACCACAACCCTTTTGGACGGCCGGGTACATAGGTACTGTCTTTGCGTTTCAGCATCAGTCCTTCAATGGAGGTGTCTTCAGTAACCTGCTCATGCAGCTTTTCCAGTTCAGCTACATCACTCACATTGTAAGTGGGGGATAAATGCAGGCGTTCCCCCGGATGCTTTTTTATGTAATCCGCCAGACGCTGACGACGCTCAGTTAATGGCAGGTTCATCAGTGACTCGCCATTAAGTTCCAGCAGGTCATAGGCCATGATTGCTACCGGCAGTGATTGCATAAGTTTCGCGGAGGGCTTTTTCTTATTTAATCGTTGCTGCAATTGATTGAAG
Organism: Alteromonas sp.; assembly: GCF_984505615.1. NCBI lineage: Bacteria > Pseudomonadati > Pseudomonadota > Gammaproteobacteria > Alteromonadales > Alteromonadaceae > Alteromonas > Alteromonas sp. The sequence continues at coordinate 28,861 of NZ_CFHOXV010000028.1, forward strand.
GTATCGACCTTATCGCCGTGCATTACCAGTAATTCACCATCGAGTACCAGGTTATGATCGATGGTGTCCAGCAGATCCGGAAACGAACCACTGATGTCGTCACCGGTGCGGCTGAACAGGGCCTTGCCCGCAGGAGCCGATACCAGTTGCACACGGATGCCGTCGAATTTGGGTTCAATTTGCCATTCGCCCGCGGCAAGTTTTTCCCGTGTATCACCATCGATGGGATGGGAAAGCATCACAGGATGAAAGGTAACCCGGTCAGAAATATCCGGCTTCGGCCCTTTGTTTTCCAGCCACCTCAACAATTCGGTGTATGGCGGCTCGACGCCATGCCAGAGGACTTCAATTTCTTCTACGGGCACTTCGCCGTAGCTGGCGAGGATTTGCTTAATACTGCGGGCAGAAACCCCTATGCGCAATCCCCGTGTACCCAGTTTGATGAGTGCCCAGCGCTGAGAGGCTGTCATGTTATCGAGAAGGGCAGTAAGCAATGGTTTTACTTCTGTACGCTTCGCCTCGCGGAATGATTCGACAATCTCATTCAGACCGGGCAGCACAACATCGTCAGAGGGCTGAGTTTCAGGTTGCCACAGATGGGCCACGGTTTCACTCATTTCGCCCACGTAGTCGTAGCTCATGGCAAAAAGATTTTCGTCGATGCGTTCAAGCATCAAGGTTTTTATTGTATTGCGCTTAAAAAAATCGAATCTGAGTTCACCGGCGATGGCCGCGATTGCCCAGCCCCTGTCCGGATCCGGAGTGGTAGCAATGTAATGGGAAATCAGCACGGCTTTGGCGTTGGTGCCGCTGGTAAAATAAAGCTGTTCCAATAAATCACTGAATGCTTCCATCAGCCGTTTTCCTCATCGTCATCGTAGCCGACCATGGAAAGCGCTCTGGCTTTAAAACCCATCAGATTTGCCTGATACACCAGTGCATCTTCGCGGCCATGAGTCACCCACACTTCTTTGGGAGAGACTTCTTCGATGGTTTGCAGCAACTCCGGCCAGTCGCAGTGATCGGAAATAATCAGGGGCAGTTCAACCTGGCGTTGCCGGGCGCGGGCACGAATCTGCATCCAGCCTGATGCCATCACGGTGCGTACATCAGGCAGGGAACGGGACCAGCGATCAGCCAGTGCTGACGGCGGGGCCAAAACAATTTCGCCGGCAAGGGAGGCCTTATCCTCAACGTCACTGACCGGAATCAATTCTCCCAGTGCTATACCCTGTTGCTGATAGAGCTCGCATAATTTGAGCAGTGCGCCATGCAGATAAACAGGTTTGTGATAGCCAGCTTCCCGCAAACCAATAAGCACCCGTTGGCATTTTCCCAGCGCATAGGTGCCGACCAGATGGCAGCGGTGAGGGAAAACGCTTAGTGATGTAAGTAACTTATCGATTTCATGACTGATTGGCGGGTGAGTGAATACCGGCAGACCGAAGGTGGCTTCAGTAATGAACACATCGCAGGGCACCACTTCAAAGGGCGGACAGGTAGGATCGTGACGACGCTTGTAATCACCGGATATCACCAGGCGGCTTCCGCGATACTCCAGCAGCACCTGAACAGAGCCAAGAATATGACCGGCAGGATAGAGGATCATTGTGACAGGGTCTGCACTGTCTCCCAATGACACGGGAACGCCCGGCTTAAGCGCGGTGGTGCGTTCTGCCATCTCCTCACCGTAGCGGGTTTTCATGATTGCCAGGGTTTCAGCTGAAGCGAATACATGTTGATGACCTGCACGGGCATGATCAGCATGCCCGTGGGTAACCACGGCGTTTTCCGCCGGTTGCATCGGATCGATGTAAAGCTTCGCAGGATGACAATATAATCCTGCCTCTTCTACCGATATCCAGTCTTGTGGGTGCACCCTGTACTCCGTAAACCTGTTTGGTTTAATTGTACGTACAAGGCACTTAAACAGATGTGCGGTGAGCAAAGCAGAACATGACATTGATTTAATACCGGGCAACTGAAACCGCCGGGGCTGTTCATGCGTAACTAACTGGTTTATGGCAAAAAGACTTCCACCTCCTTTTTATCAGTGGCTACGAAGTAAAGGCTGGCAACTGCGCGACTATCAGCGTCGTATGCTGCCGGCTGTCGCGGACAATAACGCCACACTGCTGATTGCTCCTACTGGGGCAGGAAAAACCCTGTCCGGTTTTCTGCCTTCTCTGGCTGATTTATACCGCCATCCCGTAGCAGGATTGCACACCTTGTATATATCTCCTTTGAAAGCCCTGACAAACGACATTCAGCGCAACCTGATGGCACCGGTGGAGGCCATGGATCTGCCGGTAACCATTGAGACCCGTACCGGGGACACCCCATCCCATAAACGCCAGCGTCAGCGGCGCAAACCGCCGAATATTTTGCTTACCACGCCGGAATCACTGATGCTTTTGCTGTCATATGCTGATGCACCGGCCATATTCAAAAACTTGAAGACGGTGATCATTGATGAGGTTCACAGCCTGGTTGCCAATAAGCGTGGCGATTTCACTTCTCTTGCACTGGCAAGGTTACAAACCCTTGCGCCTGATATGCACCGTGTCGGATTGTCGGCAACGGTTGCACACCCTGAGGTTATTGCCGGCTGGCTTGGCCGGACTGGGGAACCGGCTGAAGTGATTCAGGTACCGCAGGCGGTGAAGCCTGAAATTACCCTTTTGGAATCAGAGCACCGCATGCCGTTCGGCGGCTTTATGGCCCGCTACGCCATGGAAGAAGTTTACACCGCGATTAAACAGGCAGGCACCACACTAGTGTTTGTGAATACCCGTGCACAAGCTGAATTGGTGTTTCAGATGCTGTGGGAAGAAAACCGGGAGGGTTTACCTATTGCGTTGTACCACGGTTCTTTATCGAAAGAGCAACGCCGCAAAACAGAAAGTCTGATGGGGCAGGGGAGTTTACGGGCTATTGTCAGTACCTCAGCGCTGGAGTTGGGGATTGACTGGGGTGATATCGACCTGGTCATACAGATTGGCGCACCCAAAGGTGTCAGCCGGCTACTTCAGCGAATTGGCCGGGCAAATCACCGGCTCGATGAACCCAGCAAAGCCTTACTGGTGCCGGCTAACCGGTTTGAAGCGGTGGAATGCAGGGCGGCGATGAATGCCATCGCTGCAGGTGAGTTGGATGGCGAGCCGCTGCTCCCCGGGGCGATGGATATTTTGCCTCAGTTCATTTTAAACTGCGCCTGTAGTCAGCCTGCAGACCCGGAGGATATTTACCGGCAGGTACTGGATGCCGCTCCGTATCAAAGTACCGGTTACGCCGATTTCATGAAGTTGTGGCAGTTCACCGTTGATGGCGGTTATGCGCTGCGGGCATACGAGCGTTACCAGCGAATGGAAAAACGGGAGGACGGCACGTACAGCCCTGCATCCAAACGGGTTATTCAGCGTCACCGGCAAAATATCGGCACCATAGTGGAAGCCGGACGGTTGAAGGTAAAGCGCATCCGCCGGGGCAATCAGGGCAAAATTATTGGTGAAGTGGAAGAGTACTTCGCCCAGCAACTGGTGCCCGGCGACACCTTTATGTTTGCCGGAGAAATCCTTAAATTCGAAGCTATCCGGGACATGCAGTTGCACGCAAAGCCCGCCAAAGGTGGTGAGCCGAAAATCCCATCCTACGCCGGCGGGCAAATGCCCATGTCTACTTTTCTGGCAGAGGGCGTAAGGCAGATACTGGATACGCCGGCAGACTGGTCAACGTTACCGGCACAGGTAAGGGAGTGGCTGGAATTGCAGCAGGCATTCTCGGCCCTGCCCGACAACAAGCGGGTGCTGATTGAGCAGTTTCCTTACCGCAAAACAAACTACTTATTGTTTTATACCTTCGAGGGCCGCAAAGCGAACCAGACTCTGGGCATGCTGATGACGCGGCGCATGGAAAAAATGCGTTTAAAACCGCTGAGCTTTTCTGTCACCGACTATGGCTTGTCTGTATGTTTGCTGGAGCAGGTGACAGAGGCGCAGCTGGAGCAATTGTTCCGACCGGATATTTTGGGTGACGAACTGGAAGACTGGATGCTGCATGCACCGATGCTGAAACGGTCATTCAGGCAGGTTGCCGTGGTCAGCGGCCTGACAGAACAACGCTATCACAGCAGCAACAAAACCATGAAGCAGGTCACCTTTTCCACTGATCTGATTTACGATACCTTGCGGGAACATGAACCCGACCATATTTTACTGACTGTTACCCGTGCGGACGCAGAGAGGGAACTACTGGATTTGAAACGGCTGGCTGACATGCTGATCCGGTTTTATGACAAACTTCACTTTGTGTCGTTACCCAAAGTGTCTCCCATGGCCATTCCCATTGTGCTGGATGTTCGCAGTGAACAGGTGAAAGGCGCCGGTGCACATGCAGTGATAGAGCAGGCCAGTTTGTATCAGGAAGCAGAAGACATGATGGCAGACATCAGAGCCTTGTTAAGTGGTGACGCGCCGGATGAAGCAGGCGGAAACGGGTAAACAGTGCAGGGAATTAAGTGGCGATAACAGAAGAACAGCTTAACCGACTGGTAGCGCACAACAGGGCAGTGCCGGTAAGGTTTGCGCAGCAGGTGTTTATTGCCGATGGCAGGGGCGTGTTGTATTGCCCGGCCAGGGACGCGCTGGTGGTATCCGATCTGCATTTCGAAAAGGGAAGCTATATGAGCCGGTTTGCCAACCCGTTGCCACAACTGGACAGTCTGGCGACATTGCAGCGCCTGCAGGAAATACTGTCAGACTATGCGCCGGCACAGGTTATCTGCCTCGGGGACAGTTTCCATGATGCCGGTGGCTTTGATCGCATGGGCATTGCAGAAAGAAAGCTGCTGGCTGGTTTAACGGCACAATATAAAGACTGGGTATGGATAGCCGGCAACCATGACCCTGAGATCCCGGCCGGTGCCGGTGGCCGCACACTGGATGTTTTGCACTGGGGCAATATCAGGCTGCAGCACGAACCGGATGAATCCGCAGACACGCCTTCCGGGGCACAATCTCCGGCCGCGCAAATCATCGGCCATTTTCACCCTAAAACCCGCACCTGCGTTGGCAGAAAACGTTTCTCCGGCAAGTGTTTTGTAAGTGATGACGACTTGTTTATTATGCCTGCCTTCGGGCAGTACACCGGTGGCCTGGATGTCAGCAGCGGGGTGCTCACCGCGTTGCTGAAGCGCGGTGATAGACAATGTTTTTTACTGTACGAAAATAAGATATATCGCTGTAAACCTGACTGAAAGTACAGTTATCCTGATATATCGGGTGTACTACACTGGCACGCAGTTATCTACCGGAACGCTGCCACTATGTACACACATCGTCGCTGTCCCTGCTGCAAAAGTCGCAGTATTTGCATGAAAGCCCTCGCTAACAGCGGCAAGTTTATGTGCCGTGAATGCTGGCAACCTGTCAGAGTCAGCCGGCTATGGCGATACGGTGCAACCTTGTTTATGCTGGTAAGCACATTTCTGCTGTTTCAGTTTACATTCCGCTTCGCCGGGGCAGTATTATTTTTCCCTTCTCTGATGCTGCTTGCAGGGAATGATATCTATGCGGTGAGGTGGTTTCCGCTGACCAGATTTAAAGACAGTGATTTTGTGGGGAATGAGTTGGATAAGCGAACAAGCCACCGTTTGCGCTGAAGGCAAGCCGGCAGCCTGCGGGCTGGCGGAGGATTAATCCCGCCAGCGTTTAGTTAAATCTTCATAGGCGTCAATGCGACGGTCACGGAAGTAAGGCCAGATGCGTTTTACCTTTTCAGTTCTTTCCATATCCAGTTCTACCGCCAGCGTCTCCTCTTTGTCGGCGGAAGCCTGTGCTAGCACTTCACCTTGCGGGCCGGAAATAAAGCTCTGTCCCCAGAACTGAATGCCCGGATCGCCTTCTACCGGAGAGGCTTCAAAACCGGTTCGGTTCGCCACAATGACAGGTAACGAGTTGGCAACAGAGTGAGCGCGCTGGATCGTATGCCAGGCACCGTGCTGGCGCTGACGGTCTTCTTCCGTATCGGTCATATCCCATCCGATAGCGGTGGGGTAGAACAATAAATCTGCACCGGCCATTGCCATCAGGCGGGCTGCTTCCGGATACCACTGATCCCAGCAAACCAGCACACCGAGTTTACCCACACTGGTTTCAATTGGCTTAAAGCCCATGTCGCCGGGGGTAAAATAAAACTTCTCGTAAAAACCGGGATCGTCAGGAATATGCATTTTGCGGTATTTGCCGGCAATTTCTTTGCTGCGGTCAAACACCACGGCGGTATTGTGATATAGCCCTGAGCCCCGCTTTTCGAACAAAGAGGTTACCAGCACAATATTGTGTTTTTCTGCCAGCTCGCCAAAGAAGTCTGTAGCCGGTCCGGGAATAGGCTCTGCCAGATCAAATGCATTCGTGTCTTCTTCCTGACAGAAATACAGTGTTGAATGCAGCTCCTGTAATAAAATACATTCACAACCTTCAGCGGCCAGTTTAGCAACCTGCTCTGCACTTTTGTTCCAGTTGGTGGCTTTATCGTTGCCGGCAACGGCCTGCTGAACCAGACCTACTTTAAGGGATTTCTTAGGCATAGAGGGTCACTCCTTTATTCAGTTGAGCCAGTACAGAAGGCTTCAATGTGTTAACCGGAACCTGCATGGAAATACAATGCAGACTGCCGTATTGTCGTACCAGGGTGTCACAATTCACCGGTACGATGGTGTGATCAGGGAAGGCAGCCTGTGTGACAGCAATGGCTTCTGCGTCCTGAGGTTGCTGATACACGGGCAGTAAAACCGCATCATTGCAAATCAGGAAATTCGCATAGGATGCTGGCAGACGATCGCCGTCATCGTTATACATTTCCGGTAACGGCAATCTGAATTGCTCATGGGCAGGGAACGCATCCGCGCACTCTTCACACAACGCAGCCAGACCGGCAAAATGACTGTCTTCGGGGCAGTTATCCGCGGCCTGAATAACCAGACCTTGTGACGGTGTAAAGCGCACCAGTGTATCAATGTGACCGTCGGTGTCGTCGCCTTCAAGGTGTCCCTGATGAAAAATGGTCACTGCAGAGCAATCCAGCATCCGGCGGAATTCATCATCATATTGTGCCAGGGTCATTTTGCCGTTGCGCTCAGGGTTTTGCAGGCACTGTGCCGTTGACAGTAAGTGGCCGTTCTCATCAATTTCCAGTGCGCCGCCTTCGGCTACGACATCGCTGGTTTTCAGCGGAAGCTGACACATACCCGCCAGATAACGCTGGTTGACCCGGTTATCCAGAAACGCATCGAATTTATTGCCCCAGCCGTTAAACTGAAACTCAACGGGTTGTCCCGGGCTGGTTGCATCGCCCGCGGCTCTGCATGTTAAAAATGCATAGTCCCGTGCCCACGTATCATTGAATTCAGCAGACACAATTAATACCCGTGCACTGGCAGGTAAGCGGCTTTGCACGCCGGCAATATCACTTTCACGGCACAGCAGAATGACACCGGCTTTGGCGGCATTCACCTGCTCAATCACCTGCAGATAAGTGGCTCTTGTTTCTTCAAGCCAGGGAGCCCAGTCAGTCTGGTCATGGGGCCAGGCGAGGATCACAGCATCGATGGCTTCCCACTCCGGAATAAGTGGTGAAGGTGTATTCGTCATTGCGGTTCCGTTGAATCAGTTAGTAGACGGCGCAAGTATACCCCGTCCCAAAATGGCGATAAATAAAAGACGTTGAAATCAGTTGAATTTAAGATGGCGTCCGCCGTTGACCTGCAACGTCTCTCCGGTCACATACGATGCATTGAGCAGATAGTTCACAGCATCCACCGCAGCCTGAGCGCCGGGCTCACTCTGCATCAGCGACTTCGCCAGCGCTTTTTGCTTATAGGCTTCATCGTCGCCTTCGTTAAACATCAGCAGTGCCGGTGCTATGGTGTTCACTTTTACATCCGGCGCGAGCATTTGTGCAAATGATAAGGTCAGGTTGTGCAGTGCCGCTTTGCTGGCAGCGTAAGCCAGATGTTTTTCGCTGCCAATGTCCTGCACAAAATCGGTTATGTGGATGATATCTGTTTTTTCTTCTGTGGTTGTCAGTAACGATTTCAGTCCCATATTCATCAGATAAGGTGCTTTCGCGTGGATTTGCATCATGGCATCAAACAGGGCCGCATAATCTTTGCTGTGTTTTTCTGAATCCCATGATGATGCATTGTGAATGACCGCCCGCAGGCTGGTTGTGTGACTTTTCACCGCTTCAATACATCGCAGGATGCCGTCATCGGTGCTAAAATCTGCACAAATTGCCACCGCACCGGCTTTTTCAAGGCGCTCAATGGAAGCTTTATGAGTACGGTATGTTACAATTACGGGATAGTTGTTTGTGAGCAGGTTTTCGGCGATGGCAAGGCCAACGCGCTGCGAAGCACCGGTTATCAGCACTGGACTGGGCAAAGCAAACTCCTTGGATGACCAGGTTAACGCCCCTGGTTTCATCATTAAATTTTTATCATCTGACGAAAAAAGTGGTCTGTAAGTATAGCCTTTTTCGTTAAATGAAAATCAGGTTGTTCGGAATTTTTCTAATGTTATCAAATGAAGCAGTAGTTGTACGTGACGCAATCGAACCCGGATTGTCCCCTGCGGCAATTAAGGTAAGAAATGCACTTGAAGCGAAAGGACTGGAAACACCCATGGTGCGGAATGGTCTGTCTGATGATGAGAAGCGCGCACGCATTCAGGCGGCGATGACAGACATCATGGATACGCTCGGGTTAGATCGTACCGACGACAGTCTGGCTGAAACGCCGGCGCGCATTGCGAAAATGTACGTCAATGAAATATTTGGCGGTCTGGACTACCGGAATTTTCCTAAAATCACTGTGATTGAGAACAAGATGCAGCTCAATCAACCCGTACAGGTTACAGATATCAGCCTGACAAGTACCTGTGAACACCACTTTGTCACCATCGACGGCACGGCAAGAGTGTCTTATATCCCCAAGGATACAGTGATAGGTTTGTCGAAACTGAACCGTCTGGTGAGCTTCTTTGCCCAGCGACCTCAGGTACAGGAACGACTCACGCAGCAAGTGCTGGTGGCTATCCAGACGCTGGCAGGCACTGAGGATGTGGCGGTATCTATTAATGCGACGCATTACTGTGTAAAAGCCCGCGGGATCAGAGATACCAATTCCTACACGAAAACATCTGCACTCGGCGGACAATTTACTACCGATCCGTTACTTCGTCAGGAATTCTTCAGAGACTAATCAAAGCTAAGAAAACTGCCTGCGCACACAGGCAGTTTGCTTGTTTCAGAGAAGACTATCGTGGCGCGATATCAGAAGACGCTAAAGAGACGATAAGATTGATTTTCTCGCCGATACCATCGGCGGGTACCACTTCCAGATAAGAACCGCACTTATCGCAGGTAGTGTACTTTTCACGGTACATCTCACGGTGCGTATCCAGTTCAATAGCATTGATATGACTACAGTGCGGGCAAAGATACTCTTGCTCCAGGGTAGCGTTCATTGTGTTTCCTTAAAATAAAGTGAAGTCGCGATTTCTGTTCCGTAGAAATCGATAAGTCAGTTACATCTGCAACTAACAGTGTTATTAACAGCTAAATTCTCCACGTCAGTTGCCGGGACTTCTAAAACCGCAAGAGACATATAAGGAGGATCAGATGAAAGCACTAACGGGATTATAGTCCAATTACAGAATTGTAAAGAACTATTCACCACCGGTTTTCAAATAACTACGATGAATAACTTAAAAAGGTTTGAAAATGCGCCGGCATAGGGGAAGCCGGCGCATGAGGGTCAGATAAGCCACCAGCTTAACTGATAGGGACGCAGTGAAATAACCTGTTCGTGACCAGTGAGCTTGCTGTCACTTAACAAGTCCCGGGCCGGTTTATGTTCGATAGTATTCAAAATATTGCCGCTTACCTGCTGTGCATGCTCGCTGAAATTACACAGGCCCAGCATCTTCTGGCCCTGCTGGTTGTAGCGGACAAAACCAAAGCAATGATGATTACCGGTATCCAGAATTTCCGTACGGGCATCACCGAAAACGGCATGCTGCCTGCGGATGTCCAGCATTGTTTTCAGGCCATTGAAGACTTTTCGTTGGCAGGCTTCATTAAGGCCGGCCGGCGCTTTATCCTGATTCATCACATTTTCAATATGCGCATCAGTAACCGCTATACGGTTTACCCAGCGGTCATCATGACGCTTCGCCGGATTGTCGCGGTAGCTGTAGTCGTTCAGTAAACCGAGTTCATCGCTGGAATAAATAAGCGGAATACCGCCGATAGAAAAGGTAATGCCGTAAAGCAACAGCATTCGTTCTATGGCTGTGTCGATGGCATTCTGATCCATGCTGACCAGTGCTTTCTCCAGTCCGCAAAGTGAAGCCAGTGAACCACACACACGGCAGTCACCATTCGACGGATTTTCTGCAAAAGGTACCCCTGACGAGAAGGAACCGTCAAAACGACCGGTGAAATACTGGTTCAGAAAGTAACGGTGATCATAAGGGTTAACACCAATTTCATGGGCTACGCCGTCATCGAATGTCCAGCCAATATCATCGTGACAACGCACATAGTTTACCCATGTGGTGTCGTCGGGAATGACAAAGCTCTTCTTCAGAGATTGTGTCAGCAGGCGTGTTTTTCTTGTGGCGAGACTGTTCCACAATAATGCCATTAATAACGGGTTATAAGACAGCTGGCACTCTTTCTTATCGATGTACTTCACCACCTCGTCAGGGTGCACAATCGCTTCTGATTTGAATACAACGGCCGGCGCAACGATTTGAAGGCAGGCGTTGAATGCCTGGATCAGGCGGTGGGCATTGGGCTGATTTTCGCAATTGGTGCCCATGTCTTTCCAGATAAAGGCGAGGGCATCCAGACGCAGTCCTGCACAACCTATGTTTGCCAGAAACAGCATTTCTGAAGTGATGGCGTTAAACACTTCCGGATTACTGTAATTTAAATCCCACTGGAAACTGTTGAACGTCGTCCACACCCATTTTTCCATAGTGTCGTTGTAGGTGAAGCTGCCTCTGCGAACCTGAGGAAAAATTTCCCGTAAATCCCGCTCGTATTGATCAGGAATGGTACGGTCATCAAACAGGTAATAATAGTTCTGACAGGTTTTATCCCCCGCCAGCGCAGCCTTCGCCCATGCGTGTTCGTCTGAGGTGTGGTTAAAAACGAAATCCAGCACCAGGTCTATACCTTCTGCCTGCAACGCATCTGACAAAGCTTCAAGATCTTTCATATTACCCAGTGACGGGTTCACTTTGCGGTAATCGGAAACTGCGTAGCCGCCATCACTGTCACCCTCGGGTGAATCGTACAGTGGCATTAAATGAATGTAGGTGATACCCAGTGCTTTGTAGTAAGGGATTTTATGGTGCAAATCTTTCAGCGTCGGGCCCATGAGATCGACATAACAGGCAAGTCCGGTTTGTTCCTGACCCTTATACCAGCGGGGATCCTTCAGCTTGGCAGCATCCTGCTGTTTTAACTTTGGCTTACGGGCTTTCAGTCCGTCACGCAGCAGTTCTACCAGTTTTTGCAGATGGTAATAGCAGTCATACTGATGACCATACACAAAGGTATAACGTTGAAATAACGTGGGGAAGTGGGCTTCGAGACGACTGACGAAGGTTGCACTGTCGCGCTTACTGAGCATGGACAGATCCACAGAAGCCAGAATACGGCTTAAACACTGCTCACTGTCTGCGGCATAATTCATTTTATACTCCTGCCTTTCACTGTAAACACCGGAAGATGGCGGTTTGGAATTCACATTTGATTCACAATGATGTTTACAGAGTTTGTACGTTCTGTTACTTTATCTTAAACGATTAAGTGATTTTTGCAAAACATTCTGAATGACTTATTTCTAGTGTCTCAGGAGAAATTGTCTACACTTAATCGAAAAAGTCTCACACGTTTAAATGGTTAAGTTTAGACGAGGTGATGATAAAAAAATGTTAATAGTTGAAATTTAATCCTCAGGTGAGGGGCCACAGGTTGCCTTATCTGCAGTTTATGAGGCAGCCGTATGCAACAGTCGAACAGCCAGTTCATTCGATGGCTTACGTACTTAATGTTTATGATGTTCGCAATGACATCAGATTCTGTGGGCGAAATAATTAAAGAAGTGAAAGTGGCGTTTGATGTCACTAATGCTCAGGCAAGTCTGATGCATTCCCTGCCCATGCTGGGTATTGCAATGTCTGGTTTGTTACTGGGGTTTCTTGCTGACCGTCTTGGTCGTAAAACTACCATCATAATCGGGTTAAGTGTGTTCGGTCTGGCGTGCTACAGCTTCTTTATCGCCAACAACTTTGTTTTTATCGTCAGCCTGATGACCTTATCCGGCATTGCGGTGGGTATTTTTAAAACAGGTGCGCTGGCGCTTATCGGTGATATTTCCTCATCAACGAAACAGCATACCGCTACCATGAACGGTGCTGAGGCCTTCTTTGGAGTGGGGGCGATAATCGGTCCGCTGATTGTTGCCTGGCTTATCCATAAAGGTGTGCCCTGGCAGTACCTGTACATTATCGCCGGCGGGATCTGTACATTTCTGATAGTGGTTGCGGTGTGGGTGAAATATCCGGTTTATACCCGCAATCAGGACGACAGTGCTGAGAAAGTCTCAGTCCGTCAAAGTTTGTCTCTGGTTAAAAACCCCTATGCGCTGGGTTTTTCCACCGGTGCCTTTTTATATGTTGCTGCGGAAAGTGCGATTTATGTGTGGATGCCAAGCTATCTGGTGTGCGACGCAGCTTCGTTAAGAGCGACTTATGACTGTTATACCGGCGGCGCGGCGCAAACTCTGGCCATTTATTCTGTTACTGCTTTTTTCATTCTCCGTGCTGCCGGACGTTTTGTCGGGATCTGGATGATGAGTCATTTTAACTGGGCACTGGTTCTGATGTTATTCAGCGGCGCCATTGTTGTGTGCTTTGCCGGCGGACTGATGGGAGGCAAACAGGTGGCACTTTATCTGTTCCCGCTAACCGGTATCTTTATGTCGGTGATTTATCCGACGTTTAATTCAAAAGGCATCAGTTGCTTTCCTAAACATCAGCACGGATCGGTGGCGGGTGTGATACTCTTTTTCACTGCAGCCGGAGCAGCGGCCGGTCCGTTCATCATGGGACTGGTCAGCGACGCAAATGGTGGCGATGCTAAATATGGCTTTATGGTTGCCACCGTGTTTGCCAGTTTGCTGTTTGCCGGTCTGTTATTTAATTATCTGAAGAACCCGACTCAACGTCAGTTAGAAAAAATTGAGGCTAGTGAATATGGCGCTGCTTGATCAGTATTATGCGGTTATTGAAGCCGGCGGGACAAAGTTTAATTGCGCTATTGTGGATGCTGCCAGGCATATTGTTGAAGAAATCCGCATACCCACTACGACGCCGGAAGAAACCTTAGCTGCCTGTGTCAGTTTCTTTGAAGCACAGCGGGCCAGAGGCTACCACTTTTCAAAAATGGGTATTGCCAGTTTTGGTCCGTTGGATTTGGATAAAAGCTCAGATTCCTGGGGCTTCATTACCAAAACGCCGAAACCTCACTGGAGCTTCGCGTCTGTAGCGCCTTACTTTGCCAGTGCACTTGATTGTGAGGTTGAAATTGATACCGACGTGAATGCTGCAGCGCTGGCGGAATATCGCTGGGGTGCAGCGCAGGAAGCCAGCGTAGCTGTGTATGTAACGGTTGGTACCGGTGTCGGCGGCGGAGTGGTGATTAACGGAAAGCCCCTGCATGGTCTGGTGCATCCTGAAATTGGCCATTTTAAAGTCATCCCGCCAAAGGGCATAGAAGGTGTGTGCCCTTTCCACGGTAATTGTGTGGAAGGTCTGGCATCAGGTACGGCACTGGGTAAAATCTGGGGACAGCCGTCTGATACGCTGCCGGATGATCACGAAGCCTGGGATAAACTTGCCGACGTGCTGGCGCAATTGTGCCATAACCTGATGGTAGGTTTCAGCGCCCAAAAAATCGTGTTCGGTGGCGGTGTAATGCAGAAAACGGGCATGATGGAGCGTATTGTTTATAAAACGTCAGCCAGCCTGAAGGATTACATTGTCTTCCCTCAGGGCAAGAGTCTGGACGACATCATTTGTCTGCCGGGGCTGGGAACCCGCTCGGGCATTTATGGCGCGCTGGCGCTGCTGGACCATGACGCATAACGTGTCAGTTAATTTCGTACAGTTCCAGTGGTAAACCATCTGGATCCTGAAAGAACGTAAAACGTTTTTGTGTGTAGGGATCAGTACGGATATCTTCGCAGCTGACATCATGTGCTGTCAGCTGCGCCACAGCCTTATCAATATCACTGACTTTAAAAGCCAGATGCCTTAATCCCTGTGCCTCGGGGCGTGAAGGTCTTGCCGGTGCGCCGGGAAAGGAAAATAACTCTATCTGAGAGCCATCTGGCAGGGCGAGGTCGCACTTCCATGAATCCCGTGCTTCACGGTAATTTTCGTCAATAACACTGAAACCCAGTATGTCTGTGTAAAAGGCTTTTGAAGCCGGATAGTCGTTGCAGATTATCGCAACATGATGAAAGCCGTTTAGCATGGTGTTCCTTAGCGGGATAAAATCCTTAAAAAATGAGAAACCGGCGGGCTTCTCCTTACATAGATGGTGTCAGTCGCTCAGGGCACATCACTGCCGCGGGCTGACTCAAGCAGAGCGTACCAGTGTTCACGGCTTAAGGTGACGTTGGTTGCCTCTGTGCACTGTCTGATACGTTGCAGGTTTGTGGTGCCGATCAAAGGTTGAATGCCGGCAGGATGGCGCATCAGCCAGCCCAGTACAATGGCTTCCGGTGACACGCCATACTCTGCCGCCAGTTTGGTAACCAGCGCCGCCGTGGCAACATCTTCTTCAAATTCAGCTTTGCCGCCTGTATACCGGCCCTGTGCCAGGCTTCCCCATGCCTGCAACTGCACTTTATTCAGCATGCAATGTTCAATGGTTCCGGGCGCATAGCCCATATTGCGGTTGTGGGCGCTGTTAGTGGTAATGCCATCTTCTACCCAGTCGCGGAATGCCAGACTCATTTCAAGCTGATTGGCGACAATGGGTGTATCCAGTGCACTTTGCAAAAATGCAATCTGATGACCGTGCATGTTAGACACACCGAGGTGTTTAATTTTGCCTGATGCCTGCAAATCATGAATGGTTTGTGCAACTTCACTGAGTTCAATCAGCGGGTCAGGTCTGTGCAGCAGTAAAATATCCAGTTGCTCAATGCCCAAACGGGACAAAATTCCGTCTACAGATTCGGTTATCCATTTGGCAGAAAAGTCATAGCGCTTGGGACCGGCTTCATCCTCAAAGCGGATGGCGCATTTTGATTGCAGAATCATCTTATCTTTCAGCGACGGTGCATCTTTTAGCACTTGCCCGAATACCTGTTCCGCTTTGGTCAGTGTATAAATATCGGCATGATCGAAAACGGTGATGTTATTTTCAAGCGCTGTTTCGATGATGTCTCTGGTCTGCGTGTAATGTTCACGGGTGACCGGGGAGCTGTCCCAGTCACCGCCGAGGCCCATACATCCGTAGACCAGTTTACTCGCGTTAGGAAAATAGTGAGATAACATGCAAAGTCCTGAATTGGTTTTGTTTATTTTTGCCAGATTAACATGTTTTCAGGTATCCGGATCGGGTTTGCAGTCGTATGTAAGCTAAACATGTTTATTTTGATTGTAAGAGTGCCAGCTATGCGTTTATTCACTTTTTTCATTTTCGCTTTGTTTGCGATTTCCGGTTGTACATCGAAACCGGAGGGCATACAGCCGGTAAAAGATTTCCGGCTCGACAGGTATCTGGGTACCTGGTATGAAATTGCAAGATTACCTCATTCCTTTGAAGAGGGCCTTACACAGGTAACGGCGACTTATTCTCTGGCTGAAGACGGCAGTGTGAAAGTTATCAACCGGGGATTTGACGGCGAAGATAACAAATGGGACGAGGCTGAAGGTAAGGCCCTGTTTGTAGAAGATGAACAAACCGCGCACCTTAAAGTGTCTTTCTTCGGGCCTTTCTATGCCAGCTATGTGGTGATAGCGCTGGATGAAGACTACCAGTACGCCATGGTGACCGGTCCCGATCGCGATTATTTGTGGATCTTGTCCCGTAATCCGTCGATGCAGGAGGATTTACTGCGATCTCTGGTAAGTAAAGCAGAGGGACTGGGTTACGACACCGGTAAATTGATCTACGTTAAACAGGATATGCACCGTGCTGAATGAGCGGCACGGAAAATAAAACCCTGCTACAATTGCGGTTTTTCCTCACCGGAGTAAATTGTGGAAAATCGTGTAATGAGCCGTGCGGGCAGCGCATGTGAGTTGTGTGGCAGTCAGGACCTGGTTGCACTGTACGAAGTGCCTTTTTCACCTGACAGTGAAGCGGATACGCATATCGCTGCGTGTCAGGTTTGCCGTGACCAGTTAAACGGCGAAAGTGAATTAAATGCAGACCACTGGCGCTGCCTGAATGAAGCCGTGTGGTCGCCTGTTGCACCGGTACAGGTGACGGCGTGGCGCATGCTGAATAAGCTGAAATCAGAGACCTGGGCGCAGGATTTGCTGGACATTGCGTATCTGGAAGACAATGTGCGCGCCTGGGGCGAGGCCGGTCTGGTGGATCTGAACCGTCAGCCGACTCTGGATTGCAACGGAACCGCGCTGACTGCCGGTGACACCGTTCATCTGGTCAAAGATCTTAACGTGAAAGGCGCCACATTCACTGCAAAGCGGGGAACGGCTGTACGTAATATTGGCTTAAGTGATAACCCGCTTCACATTGAAGGCCGTGTAAACGGTACCCGCATCGTCATTATTGCCGCTTATACAAAGAAAGCCTGAAACCCGGGTCAGACTGTCGCGCATTTTACCTGAGCAAGGTGCGCGACATTCGTGCACAGTGACGTCTTATCAGGCATAATTAGCCAGAGAAACAGACAACACAGGCAAAATACACCCGATGCAGACGTTAACTATCCGCACCCCCGATGACTGGCACTTACATTTCCGCGACGGCGATATGCTGGGCGAGACCGTACCGGCAACAGCCCGTTGCTTCGCCAGAGCGATTGTCATGCCGAATCTGGTTCCGCCGGTCACCAATGCTGAAATGGCAACTGCGTATAAGCAGCGTATTGAAGCAGCGCGACCTGCGGGTAGTCAGTTTGAGCCGTTAATGACGCTCTATCTGACCAATCAGACGACTGCTGAAGATATAGCAGCGGCAAAAGCAGCCGGGGTGGTTGCCTGTAAATTATATCCGGCGGGTGCAACGACTAACTCTGATGCAGCCGTTTCTGCCATTGAAGCACTTTATCCTGTGTTCGAAGCCATGCAGGCACACGGTCTTTTACTGTTGATCCACGGCGAAGTCACGGAAAACCACATCGATATTTTCGACCGTGAAAAAGTGTTTATCGATACCCACCTGCGTCCTATTGTTGCAGCTTTTCCTGAACTGAAGATTGTATTTGAGCACATCACCACCGCCGATGCCGCTGAGTTCGTGATGCAGGCCAGTGATAATGTGGCTGCGACCATTACGCCCCAGCACCTTCTGCTGAACCGTAATGATTTACTGGTTGGCGGTGTACGTCCACATAACTATTGTTTACCGGTACTGAAACGCAATACTCACCAGAAGGCGTTGCAGGAAGCGGTAGCCACCGGCTCGCCTAAATTTTTCCTGGGCACAGACTCTGCGCCTCACGCCCGACACCGTAAAGAAAATGCCTGCGGTTGTGCCGGTTGTTACAGTGCCTGGAGTGCTATTGAGCTTTATGCAGAAATTTTTGATGAGCTGAATATTCTGGATAAATTTGAGGGCTTTGCCAGTCTTCACGGTGCAAACTTCTATGGTTTGCCATTAAATGAAGGCACCATCACGCTGGTTAATTCTCCGTGGCAGGTGCCTGAAGTGGTTACATTACCGGACGGCACTGAAATGGTACCGTTTCATGCAGGGAAGACACTTAAATGGAAGCTGGAGCAGTCTCTTTCTTAAGATGGCTCACCGGCGGTCTGAGTCTTCTGGCCAGCGTTCTCTTTTCTGTTAACGCTGAGCCATTGTCGGTTATTGTCAGTCCTGTGCCTGTGTTTTCTGAGGAAACGCAGGATGGCGAAT
Source organism: Alteromonas sp. (assembly GCF_984505615.1). Taxonomy (NCBI): domain Bacteria; kingdom Pseudomonadati; phylum Pseudomonadota; class Gammaproteobacteria; order Alteromonadales; family Alteromonadaceae; genus Alteromonas; species Alteromonas sp. The sequence goes on from NZ_CFHOXV010000028.1 coordinate 47,053, forward strand.
TACGCGGGTATACGGTCAGTCTTATCCGCGGGGTGTTGTCAGAAGCAGGGCTGGAAGACAGTATCAGACCGGAACCTTTTGCCCGCATGCTGGCGGATTTGAAAAAGAATCCGAATCAGTTGGGGGCCTCGGTGGTACGCACGCCACAAAGAGAATCCCAATATCACTGGATCATGCCGGTAACGGCAACGCCCAATCAACTGTACATTAAAAAAGAAAGTGTTTTTGCCCGGTCAGGGGTATCGTCGCTGAACCAGCTTTCTTCCATTGCAGTTATGCGCGATGACTACCGTCATGAGTTGCTCAGACAAGCCAATGTGTCCGGCGTACTGGCGGTGAATTCCTGGGAGCAGGCAATCGGCACATTGCTGAGAGACCGGGTTGAAGGCGTGCTTTTTTCTTCCGCCGGTGTCCGTCTGGTGTGCGCGCAAGCCCTGATGGATTGCGATGAACTTATCCCTGCTTACACCACCGGCACACCTGTCAGTTACCTGGTTCTGCCGAAGACAGAGGGCAGTGAAGCGCTGGCCTTGGCCCTCACGCAGGCGGCAGAACGGTTCAGGCAAACCCCGGCATTTCGCCAGCTTGCCGATGAGGTGCAGGATAAGTTAACGGCTTTCGGCCTCATTGCCCGTACCGATGATGGTGTGTTGTATTTGTCAGACTCCCGGAGTATCGACAAAGCAGAGCATATCTGGGTGTTAGGAGAACTCTCCGGTGATTTCGCGAAACTAAATTCGCGACAGGAACTGGTGGGATATAATGCTGATTTAGTGCGCGCTTTGTTACTTGAAGCCGATGTCGATGCCCCCTTGCTGGCAGTGCCCTGGCAGCGGTTAATTCGCGAATCACTGCAAAAGCCCAATGTGCTGGCATTTACCGTGGCCAGAACCCCGGAGCGTGAAGAACTCTTCCACTGGATAACGCCGGTAACCCGCAATAGCTACGGACTCTTCGGGCTGGACGACGAAACCTGGGAGAAAATAGACGATATTCCGAAAGGTAAGGTCACAGGAACAATTAAACGTGACTTTCGCAGCGATATAGCCCGTAAAGCGGGATTGCCTGTGGTGGAGTTTGATTCATGGAGAGAAGTGGTTGATGCTCTGCATCAGGGGGATATTGATCTGGCATTTGCATCGCCCGGCGCAATGGACCACGGATGCAGACAAAGTGCAGCCGGTTGTAAGAACATACAATTAGCTACCCGTCACAGTGATGTGACTACCTGGGTGGTGCTGTCGAAATCCGGAACAGATCCGGCGCTGGTAGAAAAATTCACAGAAGCTGCCAGCCGGTTAAAACAATCAGAGAAATATTTGCAGTGGGCTGAGCGCTGGGCCAGAGACATTAACCAGCGCAGTAATACCCGCTATTCGGTCAGGGATGGCATCATGTATTTATATAGTATCGATAAGACACAATGACACAATTTTCAGAATTACACGCAATTTCCACCCCGCTTCAGGACGCTCTTGGCAGGCTTGGATTCCCGTCAATGACGCCGGTTCAGGCCGGTACGCTGCCGCAGGCGCTGGAAGGCCGCGATATTATGGCTCAGGGGCAAACCGGCAGTGGCAAAACTGTTGCTTTTGCGGTGGCGACACTTAACCGGGTCGAAGTCACGGAATTTACCGCTCAGGTTGTGGTGCTGTGTCCCACACGGGAACTGGCTGCACAGGTAGCTGAGCAATACCGTGCAGTGGGTCAGTGTATGTCGAATCTGAAGGTGCTTACATTGTGCGGCGGTGAGCCCATGGGTCCGCAAATTCAGTCTCTTAAGCATGGCGCTCATGTGATAGTGGGTACGCCGGGCCGTATCCTTGATCATTTACAGAAAAACCGGATTGATTTGAGCGGCGTGACATCGCGGGTGCTGGATGAAGCTGACCGCATGCTCGACATGGGTTTTGCAGACGATGTAGATGAAATCTTTTCCTACACCGCAGAGCAGGTGCAGACATTACTCTTTTCTGCTACCTGGACCGACGGTATCAAACGGATGGCGAATAAATATCTCGCTGATCCGCTCACCTTCACTGCGAAGGCTGATGTGTTAGCGAATCCGGATATTGAGCAACAGGCGTATTCGGTAGAAGAGCATACCCGTCTCAATGCCTTAAAAGCCGTGCTGACCACCATTCAGCCAACCAAAGCCATTCTGTTCTGTAATACCCGTAAACGGGTGACCGAAGTGGTGGATGAACTGACCGCTGCCGGATTTTCCGTAGCCGGTTTGCAGGGGGAAATGGAACAACGTGAGCGTACCGACGTACTGGCCCGTTTCGCTGCTGAGGCGTTGTCAGTGCTGGTGGGAACCGATGTCGCTGCCCGTGGTCTGGATATCAAGGAAGTCGACTGTGTGATTAACGTGGATGTCAGCGAAGATGCAGATACCCATACACACCGTGTAGGGCGAACCGGCCGGGCCGGAGCGAAAGGTCTGGCGGTCACACTGGTCAGTGAGCGCGAGAAGGATCACTTCGAAAAGATTGAAGCATTCGCGGAAATGAAAATTCCTCTGAAAGGCTCACAGAGCCTCCGTTTTCATGCAAACCGTATCACCAGCCCTGTATATGTTTGTCTGCATGTGAATGCAGGTAAAAAAGAAAAATTACGTCCCGGTGACTTCCTTGGATCGCTGGTGAAAGACGCTGATATTGCTGCTGATGATATTGGTAAGATTCAGGTACAGAACTCGCAGAGCTTCGTATCGGTGAAAGAGCGCAGTGCGAAGCGTGCATTAAAACTGTTTCGCGAAGGAAAGATTAAAGGCAAGCGTGTGCGTGCCCGCAAACTGGGTTAAAAAGGCGGCAAACTACACACTGATTCGCTTATGGCGGACATTCACCGCTTTTGGCAGCGGTTATTTTTCAGCCTGATATAGTGGGGAGAGCAACTCACCACTCAGGCTGAAAAGGAGGCTCCATGTACGATGAGTTTTTATCCGTTTCTGTGTGCGATTATGCAGATGCATTGCCGCGTAGTCAGTTTATACATTACGACATCCATTCACTGTGGCAACCCGTGCCACGCATTGCCGGACCGGCCTTTACGGTTAAGTGTGAACCCGGCGACCATCTTATGCTTCATGCAGCAATATACCGTGCAAACCCGGGCGATATCATCGTTGCACAGGCCGATGATATGTACGCGCTGGCTGGCGGGAACGTTTGTGCCATCGCGCAGCAGCGCGGTGTTGCAGGATTTATTATCGACGGTGTAATCCGTGATGTGCAGGAAGTACGGGAGATGGAATTTCCTGTTTTTGCCAGGGGCGTATGTCCGAAACCCGGCGCGAAGAAGGTACTGTCTCCCCTTAATCAGCCAATTGAATGCGGTGGGGTTACTGTGAACCCTGGCGACATCATTGTTGCAGACGAAGAGGGGATCGCGGTTATTCCTCTGGCTGATGCAGCAAGTGTTCTGGATATCGCTAAAAAGAGAAATGAAAAGGATTCATCAGTGTCATTAGCACAATGGCAGGATGATCATCTTGAAAAAGTGGAATCCATCCTCACTAAGCTAGGGTTTAAAGAATAACCCGGACCCTCATATGTTTTCATTTTTTGAACGGCTGACCAGGCCGTTCCCTGACGAAGCCCCGACCCAACCACCAGAGGGGCTCGTTGCTTTTTGTCGCCATTATTCCCGGGGAATGTGGCACATTATTGCTGTTGTGTCCTTATTGAGTGCAATTATCGCTGCACTGGAAGTGGCATTGTTCGGCTTTTTGGGTCAGTTGGTAGACTGGTTTTCAGCCCATGACCGTGACACGTTCCTGCAGGATGAAATATGGACCCTGGCGGGAATGGGGTTCGTGGTTCTGGTATTAATTCCGGGCTGTATTTTGCTGCGTTCTCTGTTCAACAGGCAATCGCTGATGGGAAACTATCCCATGCGGATCCGCTGGCAGGCCCACCGTTATCTGCTGGGACAGAGTTTAAGTTTCTTTCACAATGAATTTGCCGGCCGTGTCGCCACCAAGGTGATGCAAACGTCACTGGCTGTCCGCGAAACCGTAATGAAACTGCTGGATCTGATGGTGTACATCTGTGTGTACTTCATATCAATGGTGGTACTGGTTTTCTCAACGGACTGGCGTCTGGCTATGCCACTCATCATCTGGTTCTTCGTTTACATTGGTATTTTGCGCATTCTGGTACCGAAGCTGAAAGCGGTATCGCAAGCTCAGGCAGATGCAAGAGCCGTAATGACGGGGCGTATCGTCGATAGTTATACCAACATCACTACGGTAAAACTGTTCTCTCACAGCCGGAGAGAAGCGGACTACGCGAAAGAAAGTATGGATGGCTTCCTGCAAACGGTTTATCCGCAAATGCGACTGGTGACCATTCTGGAAAACTGTGTGGAACTGGCTAATGCCATACTCATCTTTGCTATCGGCGCACTGTCTGTTTACTTGTGGATGCACGAAATCGTGTCACCGGGAGATATCGCTGTGGCCATCAGTCTGGTACTGCGCTTAAACGGCATGTCTCACTGGGTTATGTGGGAAGTATCATCGCTGTTTGAGAATCTCGGTACGGTACAGGACGGAATGAATACGCTGGCGAAGCCTGTTGAGGTTAAAGATGCCGGCGATGCAGACGCCCTTGCCGTGAAAGGAGGCGCTATCCGTTTTGATAACGTGAACTTCTCCTATACCGGTAGTGATAACCGCGACATTAACGTATTTAATCAATTAGATATTGCCATCAAGCCGGGTGAAAAGGTCGGTCTGGTAGGACGTTCAGGGGCCGGGAAATCAACCCTTGTTAATCTGCTTATGCGTTTTTACGATACCAACAGTGGTGAAATTCGCATTGACGGACAACCGGTAAAGTCTGTTTCCCAGGAGACGTTAAGAGAAAAAATCAGCATGGTGACCCAGGATACATCGCTGATGCACCGTTCTGTGCGGGATAACATCATCTACGGTCGTACTGACGCCACAGAAGAAGAAATGATAGAAGCAGCGAAGCAAGCTGAAGCCCATGATTTCATTCTTTCACTGTCCGACAGTGAAGGGCGTACCGGCTACGATGCCCACGTGGGTGAACGGGGTGTGAAGCTTTCCGGCGGTCAAAGACAGCGTATCGCCATTGCCCGTGTCCTACTTAAAGATGCGCCCATTCTGATCCTTGATGAAGCGACTTCGGCGCTGGATTCTGAAGTTGAAGCAGCGATACAGGATTGCCTGAATTCAGTGATGGACAACAAAACTGTGCTGGCAATTGCCCACCGGCTGTCTACCATTGCACAAATGGACCGGCTGCTGGTGCTGGACAGGGGAGAGATTGTGGAGTCGGGTACGCACAGCGAACTTGTTGCCCGTAACGGCATTTATGCGAAACTTTGGGCGCACCAGACCGGCGGCTTTATCGGTGTTGAATAAGGAAAAGAAACGGATTGAATCCGCTCCGGAAAGGCGGAATAAGACGCTCCGGTCAAAAAAGATAAGTGGCCTTGTGAGCCAAAACTGACTGCATCAGAGGGATTTTGATGACAGCCAGTGTTGTATCTGAAGCGAGTATGGGTATAATACGCGTCCCTCCCTTGCGAATCCGCGATTTTCCTTAAAGAAACGCCTCAGAATTCACAAGGGTAGTGCAACTGAAATTTGTCCGTACAGACAACAGGGGTGTAGTTCGAATTGGTAGAACAGCGGTCTCCAAAACCGATGGTTGGGGGTTCGAGTCCCTCCACCCCTGCCAGAATTAAAATGCTATAGCGAACGTTGTAGCGACTGACGACGCAGTATTGCTAGGATCGTGAAATGAGCGAAAAAACGGAAAGTACGTCCAATCCGTTGGACATGATGAAATGGTTAGTGATCTTTGCATTACTGGCCGGTTTGATTGCTGCAAACCACATGTTCGGTGAGGTTTCAGTGTTGGTACGTGCGCTTGTCGCCGTTGCAGTTGTTGCTGTAGCCGGCTTTATTGCGGCCACGACTGAAAAGGGCAGTGCGTTTCTGACATTTGCCAAAGAATCCCGCATGGAAGTGCGTAAAGTTATCTGGCCAACCCGTCAGGAAACTAACCAGACAACACTAATCGTAATGGCTGCGACGTTAATCATGGCACTGCTGCTGTGGGGCCTTGACGGCATTATCGTACGTTTAGTTGCCTTCATCACCGGAATTGGAGTGTAAGATGTCTGAAGAGAATCAAACACCAGAAGAAAATCAGGCAGCATCAGAAAGCGCTGCACCAGAAAATAAAAAGCGCTGGTATGTTGTTCAGGCTTATTCGCAGTACGAATCCCGCGTAAAGAAAACGCTGCTTGAATACATCAAAATGCACGAAATGGAAAAGTTCTTTGGTCAGGTACTGGTACCTACTGAAGAAGTGGTTGAAATGCGTGCTGGTCAGAAACGTAAGTCAGAGCGTAAGTTCTATCCTGGTTACGTGCTGGTAGAAATGGAAATGAACGAGCAGTCATGGCACTTAGTGAAGAGCGTACCTCGTGTACTGGGCTTCATCGGTGGTACCTCTGACCGTCCTATGCCTATCACCAAGCGTGAAGCAGATGCGATCCTGAACCGTCTGGAAGAAAATACAGACAAGCCAAGACCAAAAACACTGTTCGAACCGGGCGAAGTGGTTCGTGTTACCGATGGTCCTTTCGCAGACTTCAACGGCGTTGTCGAAGAAGTGGACTACGAAAAGAGCCGCGTAAAAGTATCGGTTCTGATCTTCGGCCGTTCTACCCCTGTCGACCTGGAATTTGGTCAGGTAGAAAAAGGTTAATCGTACAAAGCGTATTTGTAAAAACCTGCTCCGGCAGGTTTTTCTGTTTTATGAGAGCCTCTTTCAGGATTTCTCAAATCTAAGGTTGCATAAGTCGACTATTTGTTGTACATTACGCGCCCTTCGAAACCGAACGGGAAGCCGATTGAGTAAATATTCTCGAGTATTTACGAGGCGTTATACCCACTAACGAGAGCATTAAAATGGCTAAGAAAGTAACTGGCTTAATTAAGCTTCAGGTTGCAGCAGGTGCTGCTAACCCTTCTCCACCGGTTGGTCCTGCACTGGGTCAGCATGGTGTGAACATCATGGAATTCTGTAAGGCTTTCAACGCAAAAACTGAAAGTCTTGAGAAAGGCGCTCCGGTACCAGTAGAAATTACTGTATACGAAGACCGTTCTTTCACATTCGAAACCAAAACACCTCCTGCGTCTTACCTGCTGAAAAAAGCAGCTGGCATCAAGAGTGGTTCTGGCCGTCCTAACACTGAGAAAGTTGGTACAGTTACCCGCGCTCAATTGGAAGAAATTGCCAAGACTAAAGAGCCTGATCTGACTGCTGCTTCTCTGGACGCTGCTGTACGCACTATCGCGGGTTCTGCTCGCGCCATGGGTCTGAACGTAGAGGGTTAATCGAATGGCTAAACTGACTAAACGCGCTCGCCTGATCCGCGAGAAAGTAGACGCGACTAAAGATTACGATATCAACGAAGCTGTTGCTCTGCTGAAAGAACTGGCTACTGCTAAGTTCGCAGAAAGCGTAGACGTTGCTATCAACCTGGGTATCGATGCGAAGAAATCTGACCAGAACGTACGTGGTGCAACCGTACTGCCTAACGGTACTGGTAAAGACGTTCGCGTTGCAGTATTCACTCAGGGTGCAAACGCTGAAGCTGCTAAAGAAGCGGGTGCGGACATCGTAGGTATGGACGACCTGGCTGAGAAAGTTAAAGCGGGTGAGATGGACTTTGACGTAGTAGTTGCCAGCCCTGACGCAATGCGCGTTGTTGGTCAACTGGGTCAAATCTTAGGTCCACGTGGCCTGATGCCTAACCCTAAGACTGGCACTGTAACGCCTGACGTTGCAACTGCAGTTAAGAACGCTAAAGCTGGTCAGGTTCGCTACCGTAACGATAAGAACGGTATCATCCACGCCAGCATCGGCAAAATTGCTTTCGAAGCTAACCAGATTCAAGAGAACCTGGAAGCCCTTCTGGAAGCACTGAAGAAAGCTAAGCCTTCTTCAGCTAAAGGCCTGTACATCAAGAAGGTAAGCCTGAGCACCACTATGGGCGCTGGCGTATCTGTTGATAAAGGTACTGTAGGTCTGTAAGACTTTTTACAGATGGCATAGCCCGTCTGTCTCTTAAAGGTTATGGGTTGGAGCTGTTGTATATCGCCAAAAGCGAATAACGATAGCTCCCGTCCAAGACCGCAGGCGCTAAGCGGCAAAAGAGGTAAGAGAACTTTTGCACCAACGCTTAACTTAATACAACAGCCTGCGCAGACGGTGGTTTCGACTCAGACTCTCTGGGATAACGAACACCGTAGAGCGGTGTCATTCACGGCCAACTTAACAGTTATCCGGCAATGGCATCAATCTGTAAACCCTGATTAGTCCAAGTAATTGGTTAATCAGATTTAAAGAGGTGAACTCAGTGGCACTAGGTTTAGCAGCAAAAAAAGAGATCGTAGCAG
>NZ_CFHOXV010000029.1:0-54477 GCF_984505615.1 Alteromonas sp.
AATGACGACGGCCAATTTCCAGTCCTTTCGTGTCTCTTGGGATCAGAGCACAGGTGATACCTGCGGTTGTCTGACCTTCTAACAGCCCTTCAGGATCTTCCAGCTTAAATGCCAGTCCGATAACCGTTGCCACCGGTGCGAGAGTGATATAGCGCTTATTAAAATTAAGACGCATGCCCAGAATTTCTTTTCCTTCCCATTCACCACGGCAAACGACACCGGTATCGGGAATGGCGCCGGCATCGGAACCTGCTTCAGGGCCGGTAAGTGCAAAACAGGGAATTTCTTCTCCGTTAGCTAGCCGGGGCAGATAATAATCCTGCTGTTCTTTAGTGCCGTAATGTTGCAGCAATTCGCCGGGACCAAGAGAATTCGGAACGCCTACCGTACTGGATAACACTGCAGAGCAACCCGCCAGTTTCTGTAATACTCTGGATTGTGCGTAGGCTGAAAATTGCAAACCGCCATATTTTTTCTTAATGATCATGGCGAAGAATTTATGCTCTTTCAGATAGGCCCAGATTTCCGGCGGCAGATCAGCGTTCTGATGATTAATTTGCCACTCATCAACCATATGGCATACACGGTCTACCGGACCATCAAGAAATGCCTTTTCTTCCGCGGTCAGACGGCCTTTAGGAATTGCATGGAGTTTGTTCCAGTCAGGTTTGCCGGAGAACAACTCGCCGTCCCACCAGACTGTACCGGCATCAATGGCTTCCTGTTCAGTTGCGGACATTTCCGGACTGACTTTTTTGTAAAAAGCGAGCAGGCGTGATGAAATGAATTTTCTGCGTACATCCGGCATAGACAGCGGAACAGCAATGATGAGGAAGAGTAGCCAGCTGAAGAAACCGATGCTTCCGGTGATTGTGCCAAGCACCATAATGCCCGCCAGTAAAGACACGGTAGATGTTAAGCTCATACGCTTATACGCGGCTACACAAACGGCCACCATGAATATGATAAACCACGCGAGTTCACCCATACATTGCTCCTTAACAGTATGAAATAAGCTGAATCAGTAAGTTGGACTGAGGTCAGACCAGAGTATGATGCTAAAACTAATGTCTGTCACATCAAAGGTCAAGAAAGAGAACACAAAAATTTTACAACTTAACGTAGATTAAAGATGACGGTATGCACTGAGCTTGATATCCCCCTGCTCATCACCATCTTTAAATTGCTGCAGGCGGACCAGGTTATAATCCAAAGCGGGGGCAAACCAGGCAAATGTTTCCCGGCTGCTATTATTGTCGCGAAGAATTTTCACCTTAATAGTGTCAAGTTCGCCGTAAGGCAGTGACAGTTTTTCTTCACCGGTGACTTCAATCCCATAATTTTTCCGTTCGCCACGGTAGTTAATGAAATCATAAGACAGGGTCGTTTTGCCTGCGGCCAGTTGTCTGGCGAGATCAATACGGTAGAGCTGATTATCGGTTTCTCCCTGCCATGGCAGAGTCTCACCACCTTCGATTTCTATCTGCTTGTCAGGGAAACTGGCAAATTTGACCGACAGCTGTTTATCGGGTCCGGTACCCGTGCGCTTATAGTAGTAAGAGAAAGGCAGAATTCTATCTTCCGAGGCAAAAAACACGGAGTGTTCAAAACGCTCGTCAGATAAAAAGAATTTGGAAACGTCTGAAGAATAGGTGAGGGAGTATTGTTCGTCGCTCAGATACTCAAGCTTGATTTTAGCTTCACCCACATCATCTCCCCATTTGTAAGCGGTATATTGCGCTTCAAAAGGAGTAATAACAGGTTTGTCTTCTGCTGATGCCGGTACAGAAACCAGCATCAACAAAAGTGACAGCAGAAACCCTGCCGGTTTAGTCGTTGGCGTAACCTTCCGGCGGAAGAATTTTATCATCAAGCACAGCCTTATTATCTTTCATTGTCAGACGACCGGCGACAAACCACTTCAACACTAACGGATAAATCCGGCGTTCCTGTTCCTGAACCCGTTCAGCCAGTTCATCTGCGGTATCATCTTCAAATACCGGTACACGACTCTGGATGATTACCGGACCACCGTCCAGTTCAGGAGTCACAAAATGCACACTGACACCGTGTTCTTTGTCGCCGTTATCAATCGCACGTTGATGGGTATGTAACCCTTTGTACTTTGGCAACAAAGACGGGTGGATGTTCAATAATTTACCGGAAAAATGTTCAACAAATTCAGGCGTAAGAATACGCATGAATCCGGCCAGTACTACGCCGTCCGGGCTAAAACTATCAATCAAAGATTGCAGTTTTGCGTCAAACTCATTGCGGTCTGAAAAATCTTTATGATCCAGGCAATGTGCAGGGATGCCGGCTTTTACGGCTCTTTCAAGGCCGAATACACCCGGGCGGTTTGAGATCACCGCCACAATTTCAGCTTGCAACTGACCGGCTTCGATACTGTCGATCATAGCCTGCAGATTAGACCCGTTACCGGAAATCAATACGCATAAGCGGGGTTTAGCGGTAGTCATTACTTAATTTCTACCTGTTCTTCATCGCCGTTGCGATCTTCAATATGACCCAGTAACCAGGCTTGTTCTCCGCCTTCATTCAGAATACGGACGGCTTCATCTGCATCGTTTTCATCAACAACGAGGATCAAACCAACGCCACAGTTGAAGGTACGGTACATTTCATGTTGCGTAACGTTACCGTTTTCCTGCAACCAGTTAAATACGACAGGCCATTGCCAGCTTGACTCATCTACTACAACTTTAGCGTTTTCAGGCAGCACACGGGGAATATTTTCCCAGAAACCGCCACCGGTGATGTGAGAGATGGCCTCTACCTTTACTTTTTCCAGCAATGCCAGTACCGGCTTCACATAAATGCGGGTTGGCGCAAGAAGATGATCGATAAGCGGCTTACCATCAAGGTCTGCATTCACGTCTGCTTTGCTGACTTCAACGATTTTACGGACCAGTGAGTAACCGTTTGAATGGGGGCCGGACGAAGCCAGAGCAATAATTTTCTGACCGGCTTTTACACCGCTGCCGTCAATCACTTTGTCAGCTTCTACAACACCAACGCAGAATCCGGCAATATCGTAATCGCCGTCGTGGTACATACCGGGCATTTCCGCTGTTTCACCGCCAATGAGTGCACAGCCAGCCTGTTCGCAGCCTTCACCGATACCGGTAACTACGTCTGCAGCTACATCTACGTCCAGTTTACCGGTGGCGTAATAGTCAAGGAAGAATAACGGTTCAGCGCCCTGAACAATCAGATCGTTAACGCACATGGCAACCAGGTCGATGCCTACGCTGTCGTGACGGTTGGCATCCATCGCTACGCGGAGTTTAGTCCCTACACCGTCGGTACCGGAAACCAGTAACGGGCGTTTATATTTCGCAGGCAGTTCACATAACGCACCGAAACCACCAAGGCCACCACGGACTTCGGGACGGGTTGTTTTTTTAGTAACAGATTTAATACGTTCAACCAGCTGATTTCCGGCATCAATGTCTACGCCTGCATCTTTATAACTTAGTGACTGTTTGTTTTCGCTCACGAGTATGGCCCTGGTGCGGTGATTGGAAAGACGCGGATTCTACCAGTAAGTTGCAGTAAGTCCAACAGGGCGCAGGCGGGAATTCGGCTGCTGATCTGTCCTGATGCTAATCTTTTACATTTTAGTGGTGAAATATTCCGGTAAATAACACACAATAGGTTTTCGCATAGTCCAGGTACGGGTTTCACGGAGCGGCGTTAATTCTTCATGCTTTTTCAATTATCTTCCTTTTCTTTATTGTTCATTGTAGTTTCTCTGTTTGCCGGAGCTTTCTCAGGATCTGTTCAGGCCAGTACAGTGGTATCAGTTAACGAGGCCAGTGTGGCTGTGTCCGATCAGTCATCATCGACCCAGAAGAAAGCGGCCCGTCAGGCACTGGAACAGGTAGTCATAAAAATTACCGGTCAGCGTTCTGCTACTTCAAACAGTGCAGTAAGGGCCATGTTGTCTCAACCTGAACGGTATTTGCGGGCGTACCGCTTTGATGTGGTTAACGGTCAGTTGTCTTATGTCGCTGAGTTTGATTCCCAAACAGTTATAAAGGTGATCAGGGATGCCGGATTACCAGTCTGGGGGCAGCGCAGACCGGATACTTTACTGTGGCTTGCCACCGAAGATGAAAATGGAAACCGCCAGATCATCGACGACGGTGCTAAAGGACCTGTAAGCAGCCGTCTACGTGAACTGGCTGTTGAAAGAGGCGTGCCCGTAGTGTTTCCGCTGATGGATTTAGATGACAGCGTGAATATTTCCGTTTTTGATGTTTGGGGACGGTTTGCCAGAACGTTGCAGACTGCTTCTGTCAGATATCAGCCTGATTACATTGTCGGCGCGCGGTTATACAAAGTAAAAATGAATGCTGTGCCCGACATTGAAGAGGAACAGCAAACCCGGGAGCAGGCATCAGCATTTCGCTATGACACCTACCGGCCGGCGTTTTCAAATAATGGTTTACAGGATTTGAATACCTACCTGGTGGATGATCTTGTGGAAGAAGCCCGTTCTCCGGCGTTCACCCGCAGTGAATTCGAAGCAATGTCACAAAAGCATACGCAAGGTGACTGGGCCCTTGACTGGGTAGTGATCAAAAATAACGACATTCAGTTCGGTACCCTATACGCAGAAAATGAAGACAGCCTTACCGCGCTGTTTTTTGAAGAATACAGCGATTATCTTGGTCAGCATTTTTCAGTCAGCAGCGGTGATGAACAAACAGAAGTGAATAATATTTTTATTTCAGTTGCCAATGTGGATTCGCTGGAAAAGTACGTGCATGCCAGAGAATACATGGAACAGATGAGCATGGTGAGTCATGTGTCGCTGGTGAGTCAGAAAGGGTCTGTGGCGACGTTCTCGCTGTCGCTGTTGTCGCAAACCAGTGACTTTTTCAAACTGGTGAGCCTGGATTCAAAACTCAAGCCGGTGTCTGACGTGTCAGGTAACCCCCTTGACGGACTGAACTTTTACTGGAACGAATAACACAGCGCCTATGCAGTTACCTCTGGCGGTATCGTTACCTGATGATGAAACCTTCGCAAGCTTTGAGGCAGGTGAAAACAGCGGCCTTGCAGACTTTCTCTCTGCACTGAGCCAGAGTGGCAGCCGCTGGCGGGATAACACGGCATTCAGTTCACTGGACAACAGTCCGCTGGCGGGTGTCGGAATTACCGGCGCTGCGGGGCGGGGCAAGAGTCACTTACTTTATGCCGTATGCCACCAACTCGCCTTTCACCAGACCCGGCATATTTATCTGAACTTACGGGAATATGCAGACTGGACACCGGTGATCTTTGATGGCCTGGAGCGTCTGCCTTATGTATGTCTGGACAATATAGATGCCATTGCCGGCATTGATGAGTGGGAAGAGGCGCTTTTTCATTTTATTAACCGGGTGGTAGACAATCATACGTCTATATTTATCTGGACGTCTTCCATCGGCCCGAACCATCCCGCTTTCAAATTGCCTGACTTACGTTCACGTCTGAGCTGGGGCATAACCTGGCAACTGGCCGGCCTGACTGATAATGAACGTCTGAATGTACTGAAAAAGCGCGCGGCGCAACGGGGTATGCGTTTTTCCGAACAGGCTCTGGCGTTTTTACTCACCCATTGTGACCGTGATTTACCGGCGTTGCTCGCTATGCTCGACCGGCTGGATACCCGCTCTTTGCAGGAACAGAAGAAACTGTCTGTGGCTATGATTAAGCGGGAACTGGAAAAAGAATAACCTTTCTGTGTGTCATGGTGTCTTTATTCCGTTTCTTCGAAGCGTTGCTTCTCTTCCTTCATGACATCTTTCAGTTTTTTAAGCCCGAGACCTAATTCCCGACCCCGTAATCTGGCAAACAGGCTGCAACCGGCAAACATGCCCGTGGCAAGTATCAGCTCTGTAATAGCATAACCCAGCTCCTGCGGTGCCGCGTAACCGGCTGTAATGCCGTGGATCATATAAAACAGAACAACAAAGTTTGCCCAGGCGTGGGTATAGGGCTTGCCCGCAATGATGCCGCGAAGCGGCAGGAGTAAAGGCAAAATATAAACAATGGCGATAAAGAGCGTGCCGTAAACCCTTTCTTCAACCAATACAAATTGCCATAAGGTTACCCAGGCGAGTAATCCGAGATAACTGAGTAACGCCAGCCAGCGCGCTTTTTTAGTTGCCGGTGCCATTTCTGTCATGTTGCCTTCCGCGCTAATTGCCGTGCCAGTTCCCCGAGACGCTTTCCCTGAGCAAAAGCCAGCGCTGATTCATCAGCAGTCAGTTTACCGTCACTGTGGCCTGACACATGTCCGGCGCCATAGGGCGAGCCACCGGAAGCAGTATCATGTAATTGTGATTCAGTGTAAGGAATACCACACAGCACCATGCCATGGTGGAGCAGGGGCAGCATCATGGTAAGCAGGGTAGACTCCTGTCCGCCATGCATACTTCCGCCGGAGGTGAATACACAGGCAGGTTTATCAATCAGTACGCCTTTCAGCCATTCCTGAGAAGTACTGTCGAGGAAATGTTTAAGCGGAGCGGCCATATTTCCGAACCTGACCGGACTCCCCAGTGCCAGACCGGAACATTCTGTCAGATCAGAACGGGTAACGAAGGGCGCACCTGATTCGGGAACATCCGGCCATGGTGTCATATATTCAGGAATAGCCGGCACGGTACGCACCCGTGCTTCGGCTCCAGTACTTTCAATGCCTCTGGCGATATGTGTTGCCAGTTGCCGGGTTGTCCCGTTTCTTGAGTAATACAACACCAGTACCGGCGACATCAGAGTATGTCCAGAACACTTTCAGGTGGACGACCTATGCGGGCCTTATCACCTTTAATGACCACCGGACGCTCAATTAACTTCGGAACAGAAACCATGGCATCGAATAATTGTTCGTCGGTAACAGAGCTCTCACCTAATGCCAGCTCTTTATATTCAGCTTCTTTTGTCCGCATCATGTCACGGGGGGACGAAACCCCAAGCTTTGCAGCAATGGCTTCAAGCTGTTCCCGGGTTAACGGGTGTTTAAGGTATTCGGTGACTTCAACATCAATACCTTTTTCCTGTAATAACGTGAGGGTCTGGCGACTTTTGGAGCAACGGGGGTTATGAAGTATTTGTACTGAAGACATAGGCTTTTTATTCAATGTGTTATAAATTTCACTGAGATGAATTCTAACAAGTATTAATGTAAGAATAATATGACCGGACGCAATTAATCATGAAAAAATCATTAATGATTGTCAGTGCGGCTGTGGTTGCACTGATTGCCGGCTGGCAACTTCAGCAATATACCCGCGCAGATGGCGTTACACTATCGGGACAGCCGGTTCGCTGGGCAGACAATGGCGGAGAATGGCATATCATCAACTTTTTCGCCCCCTGGTGTTCTCCCTGTTTACGGGAGATCCCGGCCCTGAACAGGCTGAATAATCGCCTGCCTGACCATGTGAAGATAACCGGTGTCAGCTTTGATGACAAAAATGAGCAGGAACTGCGTGCCTTAACACAACAACTAAATATTGAGTTCGCTGTGATAAACACCGCGAAAGAAACCGTTTTTCCCATGCCGTATCCGGACTATCTGCCGGCAACGTATCTGATTTCACCGCAGGGGGAGGTCGTGAAGGCGTTATACGGTGAGCAGGACGATGACTCCCTTGACGGATTAATTCAGTATACAAACGCGGAGGCGGGTACCTCCGCTCACTGAATTAAGGGCGCTATTTACAGCCGTTTCAGCCGCTCTTCCTCGTCCCGCAATTGTTTGATCCTTGCGCGGATCCGCTGCTTATCAAGGTGCTTGTCGGCTGTAAAGTTATAAGCAAACTGTAATTCATCCACAGCGCGGCGGTAAGCACCGTTCAGTGCCATCACTTCTGCTTTACTTTGATGCATGCCCTGAAAATCTTTGTTGTTTTTATATGCTTCTGTGAGTAACTGCCAGGCGATTTCATAATCAGGATGTACCAGCAACAAGTCCTTCAGTAGCTGAACAGCTTTGTCATTTTCATTGGCGGCAATAAGCGCATTGGCCTGATTCAATGCCAGTACCTGGTTGCGTGGTGTTAACTGTAGGTGCGGTGCCAGACGTGCTGTTGCTTCCTGCGGTTTACCCATTGCCAGAGAGAGGTCAGTGGCTGCATCCAGGTAAAACAGATTATCCGGGTCTTCATTGAGTAATGTATCAATCACCTTCGCTGCTTCCGGAATCTTCTCATTGCGCATGAGTGCCAGCGCAAGACCATACATTGCTGCTTCACGGACTACATAATTCTTACGGTCCACCGCATCCTGGTAGTATTCCAGGCTGTATTTTTTACTGAACGTGTACCTGGACATCACTCTGGCCTTTGCCAGATGAAAAGAAATACTTTCTCTTAACCGTACAGGCGGAAAATCGCCGGCTCTGGCGCGGGCATCTGCAACACGCGTTTCTGTTAACGGGTGAGAAAGCAATCTTGCAGGCGGACGGGATACCATGCGGTATTGTTCCAGCAAGGTTGAGAAGAAGCTGGCTGCCGCGTCAGGATCAAATCCGGCACGGTATAACATGCCTATCCCGATCCGGTCAGCTTCCTGCTCATTAGAACGGGTATAATCAATCTGCATTTGCGCTGAAGCGGCCTGACCGGCGGAAATAGCTGCCATACCGGCCTGAGGATCTGCCATCGCCAGTAAAACACCGCCTAATATACTGGCAATAGCCAGTGGTGTAGCACGCTGTTGCGCCTGCATATGACGGGCAAGGTGACGCTGGGTTACGTGAGAAATTTCGTGGGCCAGTACTGACGCAAGCTCACTCTCATTTTTCGCATTATGAATAAGGCCGGTATGCACACCAATGTGGCCGCCAAAGAAAGCAAAGGCGTTGATGGCATCGTTGTTGACCCAGAAGAATTCAAAAGGAAACTTGGTATTGTCGGCATGAACAACAAGGCGGTTGCCCAGATCCTGCAAATACTCATCCAGTACAGGGTCGCCGATAATCGGGGCCCCACCGCGCATTTGCCGCATAACGGCATCGCCAATCAGCATCTCTTTGTCAAGGGAAAGGGCGTCAGACGCTACCACACCTATTTCCGGTAACGTATTACGATCGCTGTATTTACTGGTTTGCGCAATGGCAGAAAAACTCATTGCCAGCAAACACAAGCCTAATTTAATTCCGTTTCGCGCTAAATATCTCATTGAACCTGTTACTGTTGAGTACCACTGAAGCGTTTACAGATAGAGTGGCAAACTCCATGATTAGTTTCATTTTTCCATCGCATTATTTTAGCATTGTGCCGTACAATACAGGCGATTGCTATATCGCTTCATGCATAATGTAGCCCGGAAGTTTTCATTTAGCCTGTAATACCGCGGAATCCGGGTTGCAGAGCAGTCAGTGATTCTCCTATGATGCATTTTTTTCCGTTCCGACTGAGCAGAATTTATGAGTTTAATCAGTGTATTCGGCCGCTGGTACCGCCGGAAGTTCTCTGACCCCGATGCAGCCATGTTGCTGATCTTAATCCTGTTGACGGCAACTGTGTTCGTCTTCTGGGGTGGGCTTATCATGCCTGTTCTGGTGGCAGCGGTGATTGCTTATCTGCTGGACTGGCCGGTGAACCGGCTGGTAAATATTGGTGTCAGCAGGACCATTTCCTGCAGCGTTGTGATGCTGGCGTTTGTAGCTGTCACCATACTGATGATTGTCGGATTATTACCTACTGTGAGCCGTCAGAGTGTGAATCTGATTCAGGAGACGCCGTTAATCTGGCAAAACGCACAGGACTGGATCCTGCGGTTACCGGATAAGTATCCTGACTATGTACAGGTTTATCAAATTCAGCAAATGATGGAGAGTCTCAATGATCATCTGGTGGATTTGGGACAGCAACTTTTGTCAGCGTCTGTCAGTTCAATCGGTAATGTGGCAGCGTTACTGGTATATATGATTCTGGTGCCGTTGATGGTGTTCTTCATGCTGAAAGACAAATTGTTTTTCCTTGATGGCATTTCGTCATTGTTACCAAAAGAGCGCCGGTTGATTACGCAGGTCGGGCATGAAATGAATACCCAGATAGCAAACTATATCCGCGGCAAAGTTATCGAAATTCTGATTGTGGGATCGGTATCCTGCGTTGTCTTTGCCCTGATGGACTTACGCTATGCCATTCTGCTCGGGGTACTGGTTGGCTTGTCAGTGCTTATCCCCTATATCGGTGCAGCCGTTGTCACCATACCGGTGGCTGTTGTGGCATTGTTTCAGTGGGGTCTGACCCCTGACTTCTGGTATCTGATGATTGCCTACGGCATTATCCAGGCTCTGGACGGTAACTTACTGGTACCACTTTTGTTCTCCGAAGCGGTGAGCTTACATCCTCTTTATATTATCGTGGCGGTACTGTTCTTCGGCGGATTGTGGGGGTTCTGGGGAGTGTTTTTCGCCATCCCGCTGGCAAC
The DNA here is from genome assembly GCF_984505615.1 of Alteromonas sp. Lineage (NCBI taxonomy): Bacteria > Pseudomonadati > Pseudomonadota > Gammaproteobacteria > Alteromonadales > Alteromonadaceae > Alteromonas > Alteromonas sp. The sequence continues at coordinate 10,462 of NZ_CFHOXV010000029.1, forward strand.
ACTTGTTAAAGCGCTGATAACAGCATGGTCCGGCGGACCGGATGAACCGCCGCCCTGTAATACTTAATCAGTTATTTACGGTACGTCTGTACGAAAAAGCCCTGTTATGACAGGGCTTTTTGCTTTGTGAACGGCGGGGTAAACCGGGTTATCAACCAGCCTGATTCAGATAATCCAGTACAACCTGATGATGGTCTTTGGTTTTAAACTTATTAAACACGTGTTCAACAGCTCCGTTTTCATCGATAAGGAAGCTTATACGATGAATGCCGTCGTATTCTTTGCCCATGAATTTTTTTGGACCCCAGACGCCAAAAGCTTCAGCCACAGCGTGGTCTTCGTCCGATAGCAGGGTGAAGTTCAGGTTTTCTTTCTCAATGAACTTTGGCAGGCGTTTAACTGCGTCCGGACTGATCCCCAGTACCACAACATTGAGTTCATCCAGTGATGTTTTGCTGTCGCGAAGGTTCTGTGCCTGCACGGTACAGCCCGGTGTCATTGCTTTAGGGTAAAAATACACCAGTACTTTCTTACCGGCAAAATCTGCCAGATTAACGGCTTCGCCATTTTGATCCGACAGGGTAAATGCCGGTGCTTTATCACCTGCTTTTAAGGTGTTCATAATTCTCCTTTATTTTTGTCTATAATCTTGCCACTCAGATTCAGGGAGCCGAACAGGGCATCAGCCTCAGAACGAAGCTGCGTGATATCAACGGAATCCGGCGTACTGACAACAAATTTGCAGCGCATCATTTCTTTACCGGTTTTTTTATCTTTAAAGGTACGCTGACGAAACGCACTGATGGAGACGTGCCGTTTCGCAAAAAAGCCGGTTACCGACTTCAGCAGGCCATGACTGTCTTCGCCGCTGAACTCCACATCGTAAAGATAATCTAAATTTTGTTTCTCATGATGGCTGGTTCGCTTCATCATAGAAAGCAGGCCGAACTTCTGACACATGGGGGGAATAGCAAGCTCCGCCCGTGTGATAGCCTGATGGGAACCTTCGATAATCATGGTCAGGGAAAATTCTTTCCCGTATATCGCCTGCCTGCTGTCGAGAATATTGCACTGCGCTTCCGACACGGTGCCGGCAATTTCGCTCAGCATGCCGCTCTTGTCGGTACCCAAAATCGTGACTATTAACTGATGATTCATGTCGTTACTTATAAAACCGGAGCCACATTTATACTAACACATCAGGATTTTTTGATGCCACGTTCCGGCAACATAAAGTGAGCTTCAGCACCGTGCCAGTTCGAAAAACAGTCTGATGTAAGGGTTTTATCCCCAATTTTTGACGGAATAGTGATTATTTAGAATAAGGTTGTCGATTAACGTCTAAAAAGCCCTTGCGATAACTTGTTTTTAAGGCTGTACCTCATTACCATGTGCGCTCACAAAACGCGGGAGATAATATGTTTAAAGGCAGTTACGTTGCACTTGTCACACCCATGACCAACGCGGGTGACATTGATTACCCTGCACTAGAGAAACTTATTGAGTTTCACATAGAGCAGGGCACACACGGTATTGTTTCTGTAGGAACAACCGGTGAATCCGCCACATTGCCTTTTGAAGAACATATTGAAGTGGTTAAACAGACCGTTGCTATGACAGCAGGGCGTATTCCTGTGATTGCCGGAAGCGGCGCAAACGCAACGGATGAAGCCATTTTCCTCAGTGAACAGATGGCGGGTTTAGGTATCGATGGTTTTCTCAGTGTCGTGCCTTATTACAACAAGCCGCAACAACGGGGTATGGTTGCACACTTTAAAGCTGTCGCTGATGCGACTGATTTACCTGTTCTGCTTTATAATGTACCCGGCAGAACCGTTGCGGACATGTTACCTGAGACAGTGGCAGAACTGGCCACACACAAAAACATTGTCGGTCTGAAAGATGCAACCGGCAGTATTGAACGGCTCAAAGCCACACAGAAACTGGTGCCTGAAGATTTTCTGTTGCTTAGCGGTGACGACGGTACCAGTGCAGAATTTTTATGTCAGGGCGGACACGGCGTTATTTCAGTAACGGCTAACGTGGTTCCCGGCGCAATTTCTAAAATGTGCGAAGCAGGCCTGGCCGGCAACGCTGAGGAATGTCGTCGTATTAATGCGACTATTGAAACCCTGCATAACGGCATGTTTATTGAGCCAAATCCGGTAATGCCAAAGTGGGCGTTATACCGTATGGGGCTGATCAACAGTGCCGAATTACGATTACCGATGGTTTTACCGGAACTTGCGAGCCAAAAAGCACTCGAAGAACTATTACAAAAACACGCTTTGATTTCTGGTTAATAAGGAACACCGATGAAAAACACTCTGGCTTTGCTCAGTGGCTTATCTGTAATAGCCCTGACAGGTTGTTCAAGCCAACAGGATTATGAAACTGCATCGGGCAGTTATGACTACCTTGAAGTTTCCCAGCGGGCCTCTGTGAAAGTGCCTGAAGGTTTAGATTCGCCTGAATTTACATCTGATTATGATCTTCCGGAATTAAGTCAGAATGCAGACACCCGTCTTACCGGCCGCAAACTGACGATTCAGTCTCCGGCGCTTGTCCTGCCCCTTGTGGCGGGTTCACATGTTGAAGAAGGCAAACAGGAAGCAACGGTCTGGTTCGATCAGGTAGATGACAGCAAGCCGCTGAATACCGCTATCTGGGATACGGTGCTGAGCTTTCTTGAGCAAAATCACATCGGTGTAGACAGCTTCGATAAAGAAAATGGCCGACTTGTTACTGACTGGGCCGTTGAAAAAACGACCGAAGAGTCAGCCTGGTACGACTGGACTGAGGATGAAACGTCAGAGGTTTCACGTCGCTTTGTTTTCACCATGGAACTAAAGCCTCACGGCCGGACTGCAGCGTTAAGCGCTAAATTGCAGGATTTCAAATTTAATGGTGCAGATGGTGAAACCGTCACCATGGATTCCATTGATGCGATGAAAGAACGCAGAGAAGAAATCGGCATCCTGAACGAAGTACTGACTCATTACGAATACCAAATCAGACTCGACGAGAGCAAACGTATTGCTGAAATCCGCAGCGGTCTTAATCTGGAAATGGGTTTCGACGCTAACGGTGATGCAGCCTACGTGGTTGATGCCAGACACGATATTGTATGGCCTAGAATGCTGCTGGTGTTACGCAACCTTGGTTTTGACGTAAAAGATTTAGACAGAACCACAGGCCTGTTATTTGTCACCTATAATGGTGAGGATAACGGTTGGTGGGGCAGCCTGTTTTCTGACGGTGAATCCCTTCTTGAAAAAGGTGATTATCGTTTGAAAGTGGTGCCGGCCGGCGAAAACAGAACGAGTGTGACCTTCATGGATAATGAGAGTCAGCCGTTTGAACCTAATCAGGTTGCCGACATGTACGAGCAATTTGCCCGTGTCATGACTCAGGACAATCTGGATATCTAATTTTTGAGACTGATGATGGAAAAGCGCGAAGAACTTTACCGCGGTAAAGCCAAAACTGTATACCTCACTGATGACAGCGAAAAACTCATCCTTGAGTTCAGAAATGATACGTCTGCATTTGACGGTGAAAAAATTGAACAGCTTGACCGTAAAGGTGAAGTGAATAACAAGTTCAATCATTTCATTATGACAAAGCTGGAAGAAGCCGGCATTGCCACACAAGTTGAGGCGTTGCTGTCAGACACCGACTCTCTGGTGAAAAAGTTGGATATGATCCCGGTAGAATGCGTCGTTCGTAACGTTGCTGCAGGTTCACTGGTTCGTCGTCTGGGCGTTGAAGAAGGTTTGATGCTTAACGATTCCCCCATTTTTGAATTCTTCCTCAAAAATGATGCGCTGCATGATCCTATGGTTAATGACTATCACATCACTGCATTTGGCTGGGCAACTGAAGCGCAAATTGCAGAGATGAAACGTCTGACTTTTGCCGTTAACGATGTACTCAAAGATCTGTTCGATAAAGGCGGTATGATTCTGGTGGATTATAAACTGGAATTTGGTCTGGACAGTGAAGGCAACATTATTCTGGGTGATGAATTCAGTCCTGACGGTTGCCGCCTGTGGGACAAAGAAACCCGTAAGAAAATGGATAAAGACCGTTTCCGTCAGGGCTTAGGTTCTGTAGTAGAAACATACATTGAAGTAGCTGACCGTTTGGGCCTAAAGCTCTAAAGTCATCTCTTTTTGGAAAGCACCTGCGGGTGCTTTTTTTGTGTCCGGTGTTTACCGCACCGGAGTAACCGGATCTCAAGTACCATTGTAATTGCTCGTTTGTCGTGGGAAGGTGAACAAAATAAAAGGAGCGATTCATGCCTGTATCTACGTTGTTGTTCGCCTGCTTAGCCATGGTGGCTTTTGCTGCTAATTCCCTTTTGTGCCGGATGGCGCTGGTAGAGACTGATATCGGGCCGGCTTCTTTCACACTCGTAAGGTTACTCAGCGGTGCTGTGGTGCTGGGTTTGCTTATCCAAATGAAAGGGCATCATCCTGCAAAACAGGGAAGCTGGGCAGGATCTGTCGCACTATTCTGCTATGCAGCGGGTTTCTCTTTTGCCTATCAAAGCGTAACTACAGGCACCGGCGCTCTGTTGCTGTTTGGTGCTGTACAAATTTCAATGATCAGCATCGGTTATTTCAGAGGGGAACGGTTCAGTTTTATTCAGACAGCCGGCTTTGTAGTAGCTTTTGCAGGTTTAGTTTATCTGGTACTGCCCGGCATCACAGCCCCGCCGCTGCCCGCTGCATTGCTGATGATCACTGCCGGTATCAGTTGGGGAGTGTATTCACTGTTAGGCAAAGGCGTGGCATCGCCACTTTTGATGACAGCAGGCAACTTTGTCCGTACGACGCCGTTTATTGTCGCGCTGTTTATCTTTGTTGATGAGCCACTTTCACTTTCAGAAACAACTATCCGCTACGGTATCATCTATGGCGTATTGTCCGGTGCCATCGCATCGGGTTTGGGTTATGCTTTGTGGTACGCTGTACTCCCTAAAATAGCGGCGACTAATGCCGCCACTTTACAACTCAGTGTACCGGTAATTGCCATCTTGATGGGCTGGGTATTTTTATCTGAAAGCCTTAACACAAGAATCATTATTGCCAGTGCTGCAATCATTGGTGGTATTGTACTGGTAATAAGAAAATGGCGCTGACCGGCAGGTTTTATAAATTATACATCTTCACATCGCCCGGTGAGCCGGTGTAGCCATACGTTGCATAATTTGTATCGCCGATGAAATAAACGAAGTAGGGGTCGGTATATCCGGACAGATTTCCTGACGCACTGCTTTTGAGATACGCACATACTTCAGCACTGGCGTCAGCGTAGTAAACCGTGTTCCAGCCTTTGGCGAGAGGTGAGTTGAAATCATTCATCACATTGACTGGCTGAGGGTCAGAAAAAATCTGATTCCACACTTCGGCGCATCCCGCGCTGTTGCTGGTTGAACCTGTCGGCCAGCCCTCAGAATTAAATGTGACTGATTGTCCGTTTATGGAAATAGGGGATGTTTGTCTTATCTGATATTTGGTATGTAACAGTGTCAGGCCTGATTTAAAACCACCCATCATGGAGTGGGTGACAGCGTCATCAGCATCACCCGAAAAGTCAATAAAGCGGGGGGCCGCAGTGACCGCAAGTATACCTAAGATCACAATTACGATGACCAGCTCAATCAGGGTAAATCCCTTTGTATTCAGGTTAGATTTCAACATGTTCTTTGCTACGGTTATTTTGTCAGGGTAATCCTGGATGAAAGAGTTTTATCCGGCAATAAATTTCTTATATTCACGGTTATGCTGTAAGGCATGCCGGTATTTAATCGAATAAGCATAGAATGATTTTTACACTGCAACCAGGAATCTGTGTCCGGGCTCTCTTATCCCGCTTGTTTAGGAAAAACAGGCATTCAAAACGCTTTCTAACCGACGAAAAATCGCGGAAAATAGAGACTTTCCACTTCTGATCGGACCCGCTGGTCTGATTTACTAATACAGGGAACCGCCATGCCTAAGGCAAGTGAAATTAAAAAGAATAACACCATCATTTTTGACGGTAAGACATGTATTGTCAGAGATATTGATCGTTCTGTACCACAGGGCCGTGCAGGCGGCAGCATTTATCGTATGCGTATGTACGATGTGGTAAGCGGTGCAAAATATGATGAAACATTTAAGGACTCTGACATGCTGGAAATGGCCGATTTAGTGCGCCGTCCAGCTATGTTCTCTTACATCGACGGCGATGAATATGTATTCATGGATAAAGAAGACTATACGCCTTACCATCTGAATAAAGACAGTATTGCTGATGAAGCTTTGTTCATTAACGAAGAAACTGACGGTATTCAGGTTCTGGTAGTGAGCGAAGTGCCGGTAGCTCTTGATTTACCCATGAGTGTTGAACTGGAAGTGGTAGAAACTGACCCTTCCATTAAGGGAGCCTCTGCGACGTCCCGTACCAAACCCGCTACTTTGTCTACCGGTCTGGTTGTTCAGGTGCCGGAGTACATCAGTACCGGCGAGTGGATCAAAATCAACACGGAAGAACGTAAGTTTCAGAGCCGTGCCGATAAGCACTGACAGCATACGTTTCAGCAGCCATAAAACTCAGGTGGCTGTTGTCACCTCTTAATATTGTGTTATTTTTAACCAGTCCTGCAGGTGTTGATTGCCCGCAGGATTAACATCAGTACACACTCAACTGCGTAAAAGGAAAGACATATGAAAATGACAAAACAACTCTCATCATTACTATGCATTGGTCTGTTTACCTGCGTGCTTGGCGCATGTAGCGAAGAAAAACAGGAACAGGCTGAAGACTCAATGACTAAAGCCAAAAGTGCCGCCAGCAGTGCATTTGATGATGCAAAAAATGCAGCATCTGATCTGGCAGATAAGACAGAGGAATTTGCTGAAGATGCAGCAGATAAGGCGGAAGACTGGACTGACGATGCTAAAGATAAAGCAGAAGAGTGGGCCGACGATGCCGGTAATGCTATTGAAGACGGCTGTGAAAAAATGAAAGATAAAATGGATCTGGAAGATAAGGATTGCTAAAGATTCATTCCTGATAATGCGTAAAGTCAGGTAAGTTAAAGCGGAACATCTATTTTGATGTTTGTTGCCGGCTTACAGCAACAGGGCAGTATTTCATCGTCGTCAATAAAGGCGAGGGGGTCTGTGGTATATTCCACCGACCCTTCTATCAATTTAGTCCGGCAGGCTCCGCAGAAACCGTCGCGGCAATGATAATGACAAGCCACACCTGCGGATTCCAAAGATTCCAGCAGTGTTTTATCCGGTACGGCATCAACACACTCCGCATCGACAATATCGATACGAAGTGTGGATTCAGGTTTTCCCATTAACGGGGAAGGTAGGAATTACAATTCAAAATCGGCGAAGTCATCTTCGCTGACTGAAGAGTCAATCTGACCTACCAGATAGGAACTGATCTCTGATTCCTGAGGCGCAACCTGTACGTTATCTGAGTTCAGGTAGTTGTTCATCCACGGCAGTGGATTACTTTTCACTTCGTATGGTGCGTCAAAGCCAATAGCGGTCATACGCTGATTCGCGATGTATTCCACGTACTGACACAGAATTTCCTTATTCATACCGATCATTGAGCCGTTCTTGAACAGGTAATCAGCCCATTCCTTCTCCTGTTCAACAGCGCTGATGAAGATCTGGCGTGCCTCTTCATGGCACTCCGCGGCGATTTCTGCCATCTCAGGATCGTCCTTGCCTCTGGCCCACAGGTTCAGCACGTGCTGAGTAGAGGACAGGTGCAGGTTTTCATCACGGGCAATCAGACGGATAATTTTTGCGTTACCTTCCATCAGCTCACGCTCAGCAAACGCGAAGGTGCAGGCAAAGGACACATAGAAGCGCACCGCTTCCAGGGCATTAACTGAATTCATGCACAAGTACATTTTCTTCTTCAGAACACGCATGTTCACTTCGTATACTTCGCCGTCGACGGTATGAACGCCTTCACCTTGTGTCTGCCACAACTGTGTGTGAAAAATCAGATCATCGTAGTATCTGGAAATATCAGCAGCACGGCGCTTGATTTGCTCGTTAACCACGATGTCTTCAAAAATTGCACTTGGATCGGAAAACAGGTTACGAAGAATATGAGTGTAAGAACGGGAGTGAATCGTCTCAAAGAAAGACCAGGTTTCAATCCAGGTTTCCAGTTCCGGTAATGACACGATGGGCAGGAATGCAATATTCGGACTGCGGCCCTGAACGGAATCCAGCAAGGTTTGATATTTCAGGTTAGAAATAAAAATGTGCTGCTCAGGCTCTGTGAGTTTCTGGAAGTCTACACGGTCACGCGTAACGTCAACTTCTTCCGGTCGCCAGAAGAAACTGATTTGTTTTTCAATGAGTTTTTCGAAAATGCTGTGCTTCTGCTGATCGTAACGGGCTACGTTAACAGGATTACCGAAAAACATAGGCTCGACGAGAGGATTGACGCTTTGTTGATTAAACGTTGTGTATTTCATAACTACGATAGTACTCAGAACAGATTTATCAGTTAAAAACGGAAGAAACCAGGGCAAGCCCTGGTTTATCGTTAAATTTTACATGCACCGCCGGCACAGTCGTCGTCTTCTTCAATCACAGCGGTTTGCGCTTGTGGTTGAGGTTTCGCCTGGCCTTGTTTGACTTCCATAGAGCTGGTGTCGGTGTTACCGTCACGGGTGTTATGATAATACAGTGTCTTCACACCCAGCTTGTATGAGGTCAGCAGATCTTTGAGCAGCAACTTCATCGGTACCTTACCGCTTTCATATTTGCCCGGATCGTAACTGGTGTTAGCAGAAATAGTCTGGTCAACGAATTTCTGCATAATGCCAACCAGTTGCAGGTAACCGTCATTGGACGGAATATCCCACAGCAGTTCATAGGCATCTTTCAGATTTTCATATTCAGGGACAACTTGCTTCAGTACACCATCTTTACTTGATTTAATGCTGATATGACCACGGGGCGGCTCGATACCATTGGTTGCATTGGAAATCTGCGAAGACGTTTCAGACGGCATCAGTGCAGACAGCGTAGAATTACGTAGCCCGTGCTCCATCATTTCAGCGCGCAGGCCTTCCCAGTCCATGTGTAAAGGTTCGTTACAAATGGCGTCCAAATCTTTTTTGTAGGTATCGATAGGCAGAATACCTTTAGAGTAGGTGGTCTCATTAAATTTAGGACACGCACCTTTCTCTTTTGCCAGATTCACAGATGCTTTCAATAAATGATACTGCATCGCTTCAAACGTATGGTGAATAAGCGGATTTGCGCTGAAGTCAGAATACTTCACGCCGTTCTTCGCAAGATAATAAGCGAAGTTGATAACACCTATACCCAGCGTACGACGATTCATAGTGGCATGGTATGCCGCCGGAACCGGGTAATCCTGATAGTCGAGCAGGCTGTCCAGTGCACGCACAGCAAGGTCGGATAATTCTTCGAATTCATCCAGAGATTTGATCGCACCTAAGTTGAACGCTGACAGCGTACACAGTGCAATTTCGCCATTTTCGTCGTTTACGTGCTCCAGCGGCTTGGTCGGCAGCGCGATTTCAAGACACAGGTTGCTCTGACGGACAGGGGCGACAGCCGGGTCAAACGGGCTGTGAGTATTACAGTGGTCAACGTTTTGCAGGTAGATGCGGCCGGTTGAAGCACGTTCCTGCATAAACAGACTGAACAGTTCCATAGCTTTAATTTGCTTCTTACGAATGGAGTCATCCTGTTCGTATTTCACATACAGCTCTTCGAACTTGTTCTGATCAGCAAAGAAAGCATCGTACAGACCGGGTACATCAGACGGGCTGAACAGTGTGATGTAGCCGTCTTTCATCATACGCTGATACATCAGCTTGTTGAATTGCACGCCGTAGTCGAGATGACGTACGCGGTTTTCTTCAACACCACGGTTATTTTTCAATACCAGCAGTGATTCAACTTCCATGTGCCACAGCGGGTAGAACAACGTCGCTGCACCACCACGAACACCGCCCTGAGAGCAGCTTTTTACTGCAGTCTGGAAGTACTTGTAGAAAGGAATACAACCGGTGTGGAAAGCTTCACCACCACGGATTGGACTACCCAGTGCACGAATGCGACCAGCGTTTACACCAATACCGGCACGCTGACTCACGTATTTTACGATGGCGCTGGCGGTGGCGTTGATAGAATCCAGACTATCACCGGTTTCAATCAGTACGCATGAACTGAACTGACGGGTAGGGGTACGCACACCGGACATAATCGGTGTAGGCAGAGAAATCTTGAAAGTCGATGTTGCATCGTAAAAACGACGAACATAGTCAAGACGGGTTTCTTTCGGGTAGTCAGCAAACAGGCAGGCTGCTACCAGAACATACAGGAACTGGGCACTTTCATAGATGTCGCCGGTAACACGGTTTTGTACCAGATACTTACCTTCAAGCTGCTTAACAGCAGCATAACTGAAGGTCATATCACGCCAGTGATCGATGAAATCATCCATCGCCTCAAATTCAGCTTGCGTGTAGTCAGACAACAGGTGCTCGTCATACTTACCCTGTTCAACCATCTTTTTAACATGATCAAACAATTTAGGCGGCTCAAACTGACCATATGCTTTTTTACGCAGGTGGAAGATAGCCAGACGGGCTGCAAGATACTGATAATCAGGCGCATCTGTTGAAATAAGATCGGCTGCAGACTTGATCAATGTCTCGTGGATTTCGCCGGTCTTGATACCATCGTAAAATTGGATCTGAGCTTTGATTTCTACCTGAGAAACAGAAACGTTATTTAACCCTTCTGCTGCCCACGTGATCACTTTATGGATCTTATCTAACTCAATGACTTCTTTTTCGCCATTGCGTTTAGTGACATACAAGTTGTTGTTCATTTGTACTGGCCGTTAGTTTGTTAGCGCATGAAGCAAGAGTTGGCACCCTTTTCATCTTTATAAAATTGAATTTGCTAAGCCTTGAAAGCTTGATCCAGCAGAGATCCCTTACTGCCTGGCGGGATCCCGTGTTTTTGTACTACTTTATTGTTCTAAAACACCCGTCGGACAAGACACAAGATAGTGAGGTTTGCGTGGTTTTGCAACCCAATATCTGGTGGTTTATCCAGCGATCAAAACGGTCCCTGAAAAAGGTTAGTGGTAACTCACCTATGAGCGGCACGACTAAGCCAAATCAGACAGATGCAACCATTTTTTACTTTTTTTGATCGCCGGTTAAAAAGTTTTAATCGCTCAAAGCGGGTTGGTTACAAATACGACATATAGCGTAATATTTATTCTTAAATACTATATATAGTGTTTGCTACAGGCTTTTTTGCGTATGGACGATGTAGTTCACATCGATGTTTCTGTCCGATAAGTAGAACTGGCGGCTTAGCGGATCCATATGCAGACCTGTGGTGTTTCTGGCAAACAGATCAACCTTATCGGTCATTGCCATTAATTCTGAAGGCTTAATGAAACGGGCATGCTGATGCGTGCCTTTTGGTACCAGCTTGAGGATATATTCGGCACCAACGATGCCCATCAGCCAGGATTTCACATTTCTGTTTAAAGTAGACAGAAATACATGGCCACCGGGCTTAACCAGCCTGGCGCAGGCAGCGATGATCGATGCTGGATCAGGAACGTGCTCGAGCATTTCCATACAGGTCACCACATCAAACTCTCCGGGTCTTTGTTCTGCAAAGGCTTCTGCAGAAACACACTGATAATCAACTTTTACACCGGATTCGAGACCATGAAGTTTAGCAACCTCTAAAGAAGCAGATGCCAAATCAATACCGGTAACATCAGCACCCAGTTTAGCCATGGATTCTGCAAGAATGCCGCCGCCACAACCAATATCCAGCACTTTCTTTTCAAACAGACCATCACAGTGCTGCTGTACAAAATCAAGCCTTAACGGGTTAATTAAATGCAGAGGTTTGAATTCACTTTCGGTGTCCCACCAACGGGAGGCCAGTTCACTGAATTTGGCAATTTCTTGTTCATCGACATTCGACATACTGGTGCTCGTATTATCAGATAGAGGAGATTGATTTTGATAAATACGATACATGATCAAAGCAGTAAAAGGGACGATTTGTGTATTAAAGTGGATTAATTGCGTGAAAAGTAATCGGTTGGTAATAACAGCCCCATTTGCGGGTATTAAGCGCTACATAAATCTGTCATCCGGTGATACACTCAATGATTACTTGTAAAACCCATAATAAGAAAGCGCTGTTCTTAGCTGCATTTAAAAGTGCGTGACATTGGATACGCTTGAACTTGAATCAAGGGACATAGCAGTTTATGACTGATAACGCTAAAGAAATTCTCCCCATAAATATCGAGGAAGAGCTTAAAAACTCCTACCTTGATTATGCGATGAGCGTTATTGTCGGGCGCGCATTGCCTGACGTAAGGGACGGCCTCAAGCCGGTTCACCGCCGCGTACTCTTCGCGATGAACGAACTCAAAAACGACTTCAATAAACCGTATAAGAAATCCGCCCGTGTGGTGGGTGATGTTATCGGTAAATATCACCCTCATGGTGACAGTGCGGTATACGACACCATCGTACGTATGGCACAGCCATTCTCTTTACGTTACATGCTGGTAGACGGGCAGGGTAACTTCGGTTCTGTAGACGGCGACTCTGCCGCGGCCATGCGTTATACCGAAGTACGTATGGCTAAAATTGCCCATGAGTTACTGGCGGATCTTGATAAAGAAACCGTGGATTTTGTACCTAACTATGACGGTACAGAGCAAATTCCTGAGGTTTTACCTACCAAGGTGCCGAACCTGCTGGTGAACGGCTCTTCCGGTATTGCCGTTGGTATGGCAACAAACATTCCGCCCCACAACCTCACTGAAGTGGTTAACGGCTGTATCGCAATGATAGAGAATCCTGCCGTTACCATTGAAGAGCTGATGCAGTATATTCCGGGTCCGGATTTCCCTACTGCGGCGATGATCAGTGGACGTAAGGGTATTGATGATGCTTACCGTACCGGTCGTGGCAAAATCTATCTGCGTGCCAAGGCGGAAATCGAAACTGACAGTAATGGTAAAGAAACCATTATTGTTAACGAGATCCCTTATCAGGTAAACAAAGCCCGCCTGATTGAAAAGATCGCTGAACTGGTAAAAGAAAAACGTATCGAAGGTATTTCTGCCCTGCGTGATGAGTCTGACAAAGACGGTATGCGCATTGTTGTTGAAGTAAAACGCAACGAGTCGGCGGAAGTACTGCTTAACCACCTGTATGCCAATACCCAGCTACAAACAGTATTCGGTATTAATATGGTGGCACTGGATAACGGTCAGCCTAAAGTATTTAACCTCAAGGAAATGCTAGAGGCGTTTATCCTTCACCGTCGTGAAGTGGTTACCCGCCGTACGGTATACGAACTGCGTAAAGCGCGGGACCGTGCCCATATCCTTGAAGGTCTTGCCATTGCACTGACCAACATCGATCCTATCATTGAGCTTATTAAAGCGTCGCCGAGTCCTTCTGAAGCTAAGAAGGCTTTGGTTGCTCAGGGCTGGAACCTGGGTGATGTTGCTGACATGCTTGAGCGTGCCGGTGATGATGCTGCCCGTCCGGACTGGCTGACGCCGGAATTTGGTATCCGTGACGGCAAGTACTACCTTACAGAACAACAGGCACAGGCCATCCTTGATCTGCGTCTTCATAAACTGACAGGTCTTGAGCACGAAAAGATCCTTGATGAGTACAAAGAGCTACTGGCCATCATCGCTGAGTTGCTGCACATTCTGCGTAGCCCTGAGCGTCTGATGGAAGTGATTCGCGAAGAGCTCGAAAAAGTTCGTGATGAATTTGGTGATGAACGTCGCACAGAGATCACGGCTGCAAGTCATGACATTGATATTGAAGATTTGATTGAGCAGGAAGACGTTGTTGTGACGCTGTCCCGCGAAGGCTATGTGAAATATCAGAAACTGACTGAATATGAAGCACAGCGCCGTGGTGGTAAAGGTAAGTCAGCGACGAAGATGAAAGATGAAGATTTCATTGAGCGTCTGCTGGTTGCGAATACCCATGACCACATCCTGTGTTTCTCTACCCGTGGCCGTCTGTACTGGTTGAAGGTTTATCAGTTACCATTTGCCAGCCGGAATGCCCGTGGTAAGCCGATTGTGAATATTCTGCCGCTGGAAAATGACGAGCGGATCACTGCCATTCTGCCTATCAAAGAATTTGAAGAAGGCAAGTTTGTACTCATGGCGACAGCCAACGGTACGGTGAAAAAGACTGATTTGAGTCTGTACTCCAGACCACGCTCCAGTGGTATTATTGCCGTCAACCTTAATGAAGGCGATGAACTGATTGGCGTATCAATCACCCACGGTGATGACGACATCATGCTGTTCTCTGACGAAGGTAAAGTGGTTCGTTTTAACGAAAAACTGCGCGACTCAGAAACAGGTGAAGTGAAACGTGATCCGGAAACCGGTGAAGAGTTGCAGGCTCTGCGTCCTATGGGCAGAACAGCAACGGGTGTTCGCGGTATTAAACTGCAGGAAGGTCAGCGAGTTGTATCTCTGATTGTTCCCCGTGGTGACGGCGCCATCCTTACTGCGACTGAAAATGGTTATGGTAAACGTACGCCGCTTGAAGATTACCCGGCTAAGAGTCGTGCGACTCAGGGCGTGGTGTCTATCAAAGTATCAGAACGTAACGGTAAAGTTGTCGGCGCTGTACAGGTTGATGAAACCGACGAAATCATGCTTATCAGCAACATGGGCACACTGGTACGTACCCGTGTCGGTGAAGTGTCTACGGTTGGCCGTAACACCCAGGGTGTACGTCTTATCAGAACTGCTGATGATGAGAAAGTAGTAGGTCTTCAACGTATCGAAGAAGTGATCGACGAAGAACTTGAACTGGAAGAAGGCGGGGAAAACACCGCTGAAGAAGCATCTGCTAACAATGATGCCGCTGTCTCAGACAGCGATAAGCCAACGACAGAAGAATAAGCCGGCGCGCTGTTAACTGCAGCGCGTTTTAACTCTTATTCAACAAGCGGCTTTTGCCGCTTGTTGTGTTTACAGGTGTTGAAATAATCTATGAGTAATGTATTTAACTTCAGTGCAGGACCTGCAATGTTACCTGCAGAGGTCATGCAGCAGGCACAGGCGGAATTTCTGAACTGGCGTGATTCAGGCTGCTCTGTCATGGAAGTCAGCCATCGTGGCAAAGATTTTATTGAAGTTGCCGCTACAGCAGAGCAGGACCTGCGCGACTTACTGGCCGTACCGGACAATTATAAAGTGCTTTTTGCCCATGGTGGTGGCCGCGGACAGTTTGCCTCTGTGCCGCTGAACATCTCTCAAACCGGTGACACATCTTTGCACATGGTTACCGGCTCCTGGTCGAAAGGGGCCGTTGCTGAGGCATCTAAATACAATAATGCCAAAGTGATTGGTGAAACCATCGAGATTGACGGACTGAAATCAGTCGCAAGAGTCAATGCCGGCGATGTTGACCAGAATGCGGCTTACCTGCATTTTTGCCCTAATGAAACCGTTGATGGTATTGCTTTTGACTGGTTACCAGAGGCTGGTAAGGTACCGCTGGTATCTGATATGTCTTCTTGTATTTTGTCGCAACCACTGGATGTGGCTGCACACGGTATTATTTATGCCGGCGCACAAAAAAATATCGGTCCTTCCGGTTTATCGGTATTAATTGTTCGTGACGACCTTATCGGTAAAGCGCGTAAAGAAACCCCTTCCATTTTCGATTTTGAGTTAATGGCTAATCACGATTCAATGTATAACACACCGCCCACTTTCTCATGGTATCTGGCGGGTCTCGTGTTCAAATGGCTTAAGAACAATGGTGGCCTGAGCGCCATGCAAAAACGCAACGATGAGAAAGCGGCGTTACTTTACAGTGCTATTGATAACAGTGATTTCTACTCAAACCCGGTGCATCCTGACAACCGTTCTAAAATGAATGTGCCTTTCCATCTGGCAGATGACGGGTTGAATCAGGCATTTTTAGAACAGGCTGAAGCTGCCGGACTGAAAGCGTTGAAAGGGCACCGCTCTGTGGGCGGAATGCGCGCCAGTATCTACAACGCAATGCCGGTTGAAGGTGTTGTGGCACTGGTTGAATTTATGCAGCAATTTGAAAAGCAAAACGGGTGAGTCAGTGGAGCAGTTAACATTACAACCAATTTCCCGTGTAGACGGAGAAGTCAACGTACCGGGATCTAAGAGTTTATCTAACCGTGCTCTGTTACTTGCAGCGCTGGCAAAAGGTGAGACAACACTGACCAATTTGCTGGACAGTGATGATATCCGCCACATGCTGGTAGCCTTGGAAAAGCTGGGTGTGACCTACACATTGAGTGAAGATAAAACTGAATGTACGGTTACCGGTATTGGCGGAAAATTCAACGTTGCCGGTGAAACCGAATTATTTCTTGGCAATGCAGGAACTGCAATGCGCCCGTTATGTGCTGTCCTTGCTGCCAGTGATGTGCTGATTACACTGACCGGCGAACCGCGTATGGAAGAGCGTCCAATCGGCGATCTGGTTGATGCATTGCTGGAAGCCGGTGCTGATGTCACATATCTTAAAAATGCCGGTTATCCGCCGCTTAAAATTGCCGGTAAACCCTTGTCGGCCAAAGAAGTTAGCGTGGATGGCAGTGTATCCAGTCAGTTCCTGACCGCAATTTTAATGGCTGCACCGTTATTTGCTTCTGATACGCTGATAAAAATTAAGGGTGAGCTGGTTTCTAAACCCTACATCGATATTACGCTGGATACCATGGCCAAATTCGGTATTGTCGTCACCAACAATGATTACGCCAGCTTCGAGGTTAGGGGAAATCAAACTTACACTTCTCCGGGTCGTTTCATGGTTGAAGGTGATGCGTCTTCGGCCTCTTACTTCCTGGCTGCTGCTGCAATTAAAGGCGGCACGGTGAAGGTTACCGGCATCGGTAGTAAAAGTATTCAGGGTGACGTACGTTTTGCTGATGTACTTGAAGCGATGGGTGCGAAAGTTGAATGGGCGGATGAGTCAGTGACCGTTACCGGTGCACCGTTAAAAGGTGTGGATATGGATATGAATCATATTCCTGATGCGGCCATGACTATTGCTACCACAGCGCTGTTTGCTGAAGGGCCGACGTCTATCCGGAATATCTACAACTGGCGGGTTAAAGAAACAGATCGCCTGCATGCAATGGCTACCGAGTTACGCAAATTGGGCGCCGAAGTGGACGAAGGACACGATTACATCACCGTGCAACCTTTGAAATCACTGAAGCATGCTGAAATCGATACGTATAATGATCACCGTGTGGCAATGTGCTTCTCCCTTGTCGCACTTAGCGATACACCGGTCACTATTAACGATCCGCGCTGTACAGCCAAAACCTTCCCGGACTACTTCACCCGTTTCGCGACAATCTGTCACTAATTTGTCGCTAACTGTCAGGAAAATGACAGCTTTCTAAGTTAAAACAATGCTGCCTGTTCTTACAGGCAGCATTGCTTATCATGCCAAGGTGCGTATAATTGCGCGCGATTTAATAACCTTTTAACAAGTGGAGCAGGTATGCAACTGATCCCCGTCGTCACGGTTGACGGACCAAGTGGAGCTGGTAAAGGAACCCTGAGCAGTTTACTTGCAAAAGAACTTCAATGGCATTTTCTGGATAGTGGCGCAATATACCGCGTTCTGGCTGTTGCAGCATTACACCACGATTTACCCGTGGATGATGAAGCTTCTGTTGTGCCGCTGGCAACCGGTCTGGATGTCAGCTTTGAAACAAACGGCGAAGCTAACCGCATTATTCTGGAAGGCGAAGATGTGACTGATGACATCCGCACTGAACAGGTAGGCGCTGTAGCATCACAGGTAGCCGCGTTACCCAGGGTTCGTGAAGCATTATTGCGTCGCCAGCGTGCCTTTCAGCAGGCGCCCGGTCTGGTTGCTGACGGCCGCGACATGGGCACGGTGGTGTTTCCTGATGCGGTTGTAAAACTGTTTTTAACAGCCAGCGCTGAAGCCAGAGCTGAACGGCGATATGCCCAGTTGAAAGAGAAGGGCATGGATGTTAATATTGCGCGCCTTTTAACCGATATCAAAGCACGTGATGAACGTGATACGCAGCGGGCAGTTGCCCCTCTGGTACCGGCTGAAGATGCGGTAGTAATAGATTCTACTCACCTGGATATTACGCAGGTGTTTGAAAAAGCGATGGAAGTTGTGAGATCGAAGGTTCGCTGATTTAAGCGCAGCCTCTTTTTTTCGTTCCATTATTTTGATATGTCGACACAGGACGTGACGACTTTTGTTAGCAACCCCACGTTAGCCGGACTGTAATGTGGATGTCAACTTTTAAAATTTACTGAACTTATGACTGAAAATTTTGCACAACTTTTTGAAGAAAGCTTACAAGAACTGGAAACACGCCCTGGTTCAATTGTAAAAGGTACCGTTGTTTCTATCGACAAAGACATCGTTCTTGTTGATGCAGGCTTGAAATCAGAAAGTGCTATCCCAGCTGATCAATTCAAAAATGCTGAAGGCGAATTAGAAATCGCTGTTGGCGACTCTGTAGACGTAGCACTTGACGCTGTTGAAGATGGTTTCGGTGAAACTATCCTGTCACGTGAAAAAGCTAAGCGCCACGAAGCATGGGTTGAGCTGGAAAAAGCTTACGAAGATAAAGTCACTATCAAAGGCGTTATCAACGGTAAAGTTAAAGGCGGTTTCACTGTTGAAGTTAACAGTGTACGCGCGTTCCTGCCAGGTTCTCTGGTTGACGTACGTCCAGTACGCGACACTACTCACCTGGAAGGCAAAGAGCTTGAGTTTAAAGTAATCAAGCTGGATGCTAAGCGTAACAACGTTGTTGTTTCACGTCGTGCGGTTATCGAAGCAGAAAGCAGTGCAGAACGTGAAACTCTGCTGGCTAACCTGGAAGAAGGTCACGAAATCAAGGGTATCGTTAAGAACCTGACTGATTACGGTGCGTTCGTTGATCTGGGTGGCGTAGACGGTCTTCTGCACATCACTGATATGGCCTGGAAGCGCGTTAAGCACCCAAGCGAAATCGTTAATGTTGGTGACGAAATCAACGTTAAAGTTCTGAAGTTCGACAAAGACAAGCAGCGTGTTTCTCTGGGCATGAAGCAAATGGGCAACGATCCATGGCATGACATTTCCCAGCGTTACCCTGAAGGTACTAAGATCTCTGGTCAGGTAACTAACCTGACAGACTACGGTTGCTTCGTTGAAATCGAAGACGGCGTTGAAGGTCTGGTACACGTTTCTGAAATGGACTGGACTAACAAGAACATCCACCCATCTAAAGTTGTTAGCTTAGGTGACACTGTTGAAGTTATGGTTCTGGAAATCGACGAAGAACGTCGTCGTATTTCTCTGGGTCTGAAGCAGTGCATAGCTAATCCTTGGGAAGAGTTCGCCAAGTCACACGAAAAAGGCGACAAAGTATCCGGTAAGATCAAGTCAATCACTGACTTCGGTATCTTCATCGGCCTTGACGGTGGCATCGACGGTCTGGTTCACCTGTCTGACATCAGCTGGAACAAAACTGGCGAAGACGCAGTTCGTGACTACAAAAAAGGTGACGAAATCTCTGCCGTTGTTCTGCAAGTCGACCCGGAGCGTGAGCGTATCTCTCTTGGCGTTAAGCAAATCGAAGAAGATCCTTTCAACAAGTATCTGACAGATAACAAGAAAGGTGCTATCGTTAACGGTACAGTTACTGCTGTTGACGCAAAAGGCGTTACTGTTAACCTGGCTGAAGAAGTTGAAGGCTACATCCGCGTTGCTGACTTGTCACGTGACCGCGTAGAAGACGCTTCTGAAGTTGTTAACGTTGGCGAAAGCATCGAAGCGAAATTTATGGGCGTAGACCGTAAGAATCGCACTGTTAACCTGTCTGTTAAAGCGAAAGATCAGGCTGACGAAAAAGAAGCTATCGACAAAGTTAACCAGCAGGAAGACGCTGGCTTCGCTAACGCGATGGCAGAAGCATTTAAAGCTGCTAAAGGCGAATAATGCAAATACGGGTGTGCTAAACCCACACCCGTTCCGTAGTAGCTGTAAAATAACGTTTTTACGAGAGAGGTTTTAAATGACCAAGTCGGAACTAATTGAACGGCTCGCGGATCAGGCGCGGCATATCCCGGCAAAAGATCTTGAGCTGGCGATAAAAGAAATCCTGGAACAGATGGCGCAAACCCTTCAAAAGGGTGAACGTATTGAAATCCGGGGCTTTGGTAGCTTTTCTCTTCACTACCGTGCACCACGTGTCGGGCGTAATCCCAAGACTGGTGATACTGTGAAGCTGGACGGTAAATACGTCCCTCACTTTAAGCCCGGTAAAGAATTACGGGAAAGGGTAGACAGCGCCGTAAACTAATTTTAAAAAAAGCCGCATCAGCGGCTTTTTTTCTGCCCGAATTTACTGCTTTTTCACCGTCAAATTTATACCCCGTAGACCATAATTTCTAAGAAGTCTAATCACTGAGATTAATTCTTGACCATCTTTACATATCCTATATATTAGTGAAGCGCTAACTAATACTATGTGCTGAGATCATGTCAGCCTCGACAGAACAACAAATAATAAAACAATATCAACCATTGATACGGGCTTTGATCCCTTACGAGCAGGATAACCGCTTGCTTGAAGGGTTAAACAAGTTCACGGGCAGGGTGCCCGGCAATGTCAGGAAGATCATCAAGGACGAAGTCATGAGGCTTACGTGCATCACTGATGCGCCCGCTGATAACTCCGCCTTCGCAGAATTCCCTGTTTTCAAATTTTCTCATTTCGGTGTTGAAATGCGTCTGGATAAAGTTGGCGCACGGATTCTGCAAACTGAATCCCAGCTTTATCAGGACAGATATACTGTTGGTGTATTTGAAACCATCACGAATTCTGATTTCTACCAGGCCCATTTAAAGAAAGAAAACTATAAAAAGATTGTTGATGCATTTACGGTAGAAACCCAGTCTCTTGACGATATTCATTTTGGTAATGATTTAGCTATCGCACCCAATTTCCCTGTATCGTCTCTGGAGTTCGAAAAGGGCAAAACCTGTACTATTTCTTCTTTGGGTTATAAGTCAATGTCGCTGGAAAGTAAGCGGCCCCCAAAAGTCTCAGCAAAAGAAGTGTTTAATTTTCAGTTTCCGGAAGTGCCCGGGCTGCCTAAAGGCATGGCAATCAAATACGTTGTCAGCGGCATCAAATTTAATAAGCAAACTGAAAAATACGAAACACAATTCAGGCTCCATCCTTCTACTGATCCCCGTTTAGCGAAAATCCTGCAGAAATACATCGATATGGCATCTTTCCAGCAGCCTTTACAGCGGGAACTGGAAAGTGAAAGAGCCATGCAGGATCTTGAACGGGACAGGGTTCTTGACAACAGTCCCTGGGTACCTTTGTTTATTCAAAAGGTTGATAACGGCGTTAAGCCGCTGTCAGCCTTGTTTACCGCTGTGAATGAATCAAATTCAGGCGGTATTGCCAATATCCGTCAGTTGACCAGCATGAAGCTGTTTCCGCGTATATTAAAAGAATTGTTTAAATACAAAGAAACCTTTGTTGTTTCAGGCGTTATTGAAACGAAAAAGGGCGAGTTCAGAATTCTGGCCACGTTAAGAGAGCTTGAATCAGCCGGGTTACTGGCACCGGTCATTCACTTGCTCAATAAAAACGAAAGTTTGTGTTGTCTGCAATGCCGCTTGTCAGAAGTCGCCCGCGATGACAGGCAAAAGGCTTATGCCATTCACGACCTCATCCAGACTGATTACGAAGAACTCGACGGCATCTCTCATATTCTTTTTTGCAAGAATGTGTCCGCCTCACTGCATGGTCTTGCCGTAACGGAAAGACGTCCGATGCCGGCGATTCCTGAAGAATTACTTGAAGATACTGCCCAATACCCCTTCAGTCTGGTATTTGATGAAGACATGAACCGCAGAAGCGAAGCTCGGTATATTATCGACAAAGAAGGGGCGGTAAAAAGTGGCTTGCTGAGTTCAAGTCCCGTGCTGGTGAAAGATATTTCTTCCAGGGGGATGCGTATAGTTTTGTCTGAGCCTTTCAGTAAGCCGGAAAAAGAAATTAAAGTTTCTGTCCCCGAGCTGAAGATTAAAAATCAAAAATATGACATTGTGGGATATTCTGCTGCGACCAGAGAGGTAAGACTGCGGTTGCCTTCAAAACGGGATGCGATTGCAGCGGGCATTTTGCAATTTGTGCATAAAAATTATGCCTGGTTCAAAAACAAAGACACCAATCTTTTACACCGTAATACTCACCGGTTCTTGTGGGAACTGGCGGTGCGGCATCATCCTTCAGCGAGTATTTTGTGTATTACTAACCGTTATTTACTTAACCGGTTAAAGACGGTTTATCAGACCCCGGCCAGCGATGATCTCTACCCGTTTTCATCCATTGAAAATGTGGTCCCGATGCATGGATTCTTTGCCGACAAAGATGCGCAAAAACCGAAGTCGAAATTGCTGGTTGATATGTTTCATGGTGCTGTTACCGGTGTATCGGTTGTCCATTGTGTACGTAAGTCAGACAACAAACTTGTTTACCTTCCGGAAACGGATTTCTTATACGGAACAATGCGTAAGCATGTGCATAACCATATTCAGGAAGATAAAGTTGAGTTATGCGTAACCAAAATTGATGTTGTCCGTTGTCAGTCAGAGTCATCACCAATGACGAAAAAGCGTCTGGCACAACTATCGCGCATTGATAAACCCATGTATGACCGTTTTAATGTCATGCAATCTTCGTATTCTCATGTGTTATATCTCACCAGTGAGTCTGTCCTGCAACAGGCGGTGCTGAGAGCCCGGCTCAGGCCGGTAAAACCACAAACAGCAAAGGCCAGCCAGGCCGAATCAGCCTGATAAGGCTTTTTTGCTGATTCTGATGTCATGTTTTCGCACAATTTGCTATCCTCTCAGAGAGTTAAAGAACAAAGGTCTTTGTGTTGAAAGGAATAGTTACCTTACTTGTTATTGTGTTTCTCCTCGTACTGGCATTTGCTATCGGGTCGCAGAATGATGCATCAGTGACAGTAAATTACCTGATTGCACAGGCAGAAATACGCATGTCTACGTTGATTGCTGTTACGCTCTGTATCGGTATTATCATCGGATTGCTCATCATGTTGTTGAGCTGGTTAAGTCTGCGCGTACAGCTGGTTGCAACCCGCAGTCGTTTACGCAAAGCCATCAAAGAATAATTTATGCTCGAACTGTTGTTTCTACTTTTGCCTGTGGCAGCCGGGTACGGCTGGATAATGGGCCGTAACAGTGTGCGTCAGGCACAACGGAAACAATCGAGTATTCTGTCCAGGCACTATTACCGCGGCCTTAACTTCCTGTTAAGCGATCAACCTGATAAAGCCGTTGATACACTGATTAAGATGATTAATCTGAACAGTGATACGGTTGAAACCCATATTGCCATGGGGAATTTCTTTCGCCACCGGGGAGAAATTGACCGCGCTATCAAGATCCACCAGAACCTGGTTTCCAGAGAAGAAATTCAATCTAACCAGCAGGAAAACGCCTTAAAAGAACTCGGGCGCGATTATATGCAGGCAGGGTTTCTGGAGCGGGCTGAAGGTGCCTATTTGCAATTGATGAACAGTGACAGGCATTATCTCGTTGCCCAGCAACAGTTGTTCAGCATCTATCAAACCACGAAAGAGTGGGAACGGGCCATCGAACTGGCTGAAAAGATGGTTGAATGTCATGGTGACAGTGATGATGTTAGCGAGCGTCTGGCTCATTTTTACTGTGAACAGGCCCAACTGGAGCAGGATAACGGACAGCAGGGTGAAGCACTTATTCTGTTGCAAAAAGCGGTTAATGCCGATGAGCATGCTGTCCGCCCGTGGTTAATGCTTGGCCATATTGCTTTTGACCAGAAGCGATTCGGTGATGCGAAAGCGTATTTTGTACAGGTGGCAGAGCACGACCTCAACTGGTTCAGTGAAGCGGTCCCCGCACTTGAAGCAATTGCACAGGAAACCGGAGACTGGGACGGCTTTGAAGAAGCGTTGTCTTCTCACTGGCAGGAGTGCGCCACATCGTATCTCGCTATGGTAGATATAAAAATTCATCAGGGAAAAACTACGGAAGCTGCCGATTACCTGCTCGATCAGTTGCGCAAACGCCCGACCATGAAAGGCTTTAAGACGCTCATGGGCTTGTACATTGACCAGCTTAACGATGAAGCATCTGCAAACAGTCTGCGGTTACTGAAAGGACTTGTTGAAGAGCAAATGAAGCAGCGTCCGAAATACCGTTGTACCAGTTGCGGGTTTTCCGGAAGAAAACTGTACTGGCTATGTCCATCCTGTAAAAAATGGAATGTTGTTAAACCCATTAAAGGCTTAGACGGAGAATAAATTCCTCATGCAAGATCCTAAAGTCATTGTTGCCCTGGATTATGATAACAAAGACACCGCTCTGGCGTTTGTTTCGCAGTTAGACCCTGCAATATGCCGCCTGAAAGTCGGAAAAGAAATGTTCACCCTGTTCGGGCCTGAGTTTGTTAAAACACTGGTTAATATGGGGTTTGATATTTTTCTCGACCTCAAGTTTCACGATATACCCAATACCGTAGCGAAAGCCTGTAAAGCGGCTGCTGAGCTGGGTGTGTGGATGGTGAACGTTCATGCTTCCGGCGGCGCAGAAATGATGAAGGCAGCGAAACTGGCTATTGAGTCCAGTTCACATCCCGAAACAAAGCTGATTGCCGTCACCGTGCTGACCAGTATGGACGAAGCTCAGTTACAACGGGTTGTTCCCGGTGTGACGCCGGCACAACAGGTAGAGAAGCTGGCTGCACTAACTTTTGAAGCTGGTCTGGACGGTGTTGTATGTTCAGCGCAGGAAGCGGTATTGCTTCGTAAAACTATGAAGGCGCCATTCTTGCTGGTAACGCCTGGTATTCGTCCGGCAGGCAGTGACGTTGGAGATCAGAAGCGTGTGATGACACCGGTTGATGCGATGAACGCCGGTGTCAGTTATCTGGTAATGGGGCGCCCTATTACGCAGGCTGCTGATCCGCTCAGCGTCCTCAAAGAAGTGAATGCCTCTCTGTGAGGTAAGTTATACAAAAAAGCCCCGTACTGTATGAACAGAACGGGGCTTTTTATTATCTTTACTGATTACTTCAGTGCTTCTTCAGCCGGTGTATACGTCAGACCCAGTTTTTCACCAAGTGCATCGACTACCGCTTTATACGTTACTTTTCCTTCGTGAACGTTAAGACCGTTCAGCAGGTGTTTGTCATCAAGCATAGCCTGTTTCGGGCCTTTATTAGCCAGCGCCAGACCAAATGGTAATGTTGCATTGTTCAGTGCCATGGTAGAGGTGCGTGCAACACCGCCCGGCATATTGGCAACACAGTAGTGAACCACGTCATCAATAATATAAACAGGATCCTGGTGTGTTGTCGCTTTTGAAGTAGCAAAACAACCGCCCTGGTCAATAGCCACATCCACCACAACTGAACCCGGCTTCATCGCTTTAATATGGTCTTCGTTCAACAATTTCGGCGCTGCCGCACCGGGAATAAGGACCGCACCGACAACCAGATCGGCTTTTGATGAATATTGTTCAATGGCATCTACCGTTGAGAATACTGTTTTAACCTGACCGTTGAAGATATCATCAATCTGACGGAGGCGTGGCAGAGAGCGATCCAGAATGGTTACATCAGCACCCATACCAACAGCCATTTTAGCCGCGTTGATACCTACAACACCGCCACCAATTACCAGTACTTTACCCGGTGCCACACCCGGTACACCACCAAGCAGAGTGCCGCTGCCGCCGTGGGCTTTTTCAAGGTAGTGTGCGCCGGCCTGAACTGACATGCGTCCGGCAACTTCGCTCATCGGTGCCAGCAGAGGTAAGCCACCACGGTCGTCTGTTACCGTTTCATAAGCAATACAAGTGGCGCCTGATGCGATAAGTAATTCAGTCTGAACAGGGTCCGGAGCAAGGTGCAGATACGTGTACAGTGTCTGACCTTTTCTCAGCATTTTGCATTCATTGGGCTGAGGCTCTTTTACTTTAACAATCATGTCCGCTTCAGCAAAAATCTGCTCAGCCGTCTGTGAGATGCGGGCACCTGCAGACACATACATGTCATCAGTGAAGCCAATGGCAGTCCCTGCATGAGTTTCCACAACCACATCGTGACCATGGGTAACAAATTCTTTAACTGCTGCAGGCGTCAGACCAACGCGGTATTCATGGTTTTTAATCTCTTTTGGTACACCAACTAACATAGAACCCTCAATAATTGTTGTTTTTTGTTTGTTTCAGATGGCGGCAGTATACGTGAGAAAAAAACGAAGTATGTGCTGAAGATTTTCAGGATGCCGTGCTATATTTTGTAAAACCAAGAAAGTGCAGAATTTAATATGCTGGTAAAAACACCAAAACACCTTGACCGGATAGACAGAAATATCCTCACACAACTGCAAAAAGACGGGCGGATATCGAATGTTGAATTGGCTAAAGCAGTGGGGTTGAGTCCCAGTCCCTGTCTTGAAAGAGTCAAGCGCCTCGAGGCTCAGGGTTATGTTACCGGATATCATGCTACACTTGATCCCGAGAAACTGGGCGCTGCCATGCTGGTTTTCGTTGAAATTACATTAACGAAAACATCGGTGGATATCTTCGCAGAATTTTCTGCTGCAGTGCAGGATCAGGAAGATATTCAGGAATGTCACCTCGTGTCCGGAGATTTCGATTTTCTGCTGAAGGCAAGAGTGGCGGATATGTCCAGCTACCGGAAATTACTGGGAGATACCTTACTCCGTTTACCCGGTGTGAGTGAATCGAGAACCTATGTGGTGATGGAAGAAGTAAAAAGTACCACGGCAGTACGCATCAATATGAAATGACGGCTAAAACTGGCGTGGTTGCCAGTGCTGCAGAAGGGTGGAAACGGTTAAAACCACTGTATATTAAACTAGGTATCCGTTTTCCCTTTGTGGTAGTCTTTAATATTACAGTTTCTGTAGTTTCAGTTGCTGTTCAGCCAGTATTCATCACGGCTGTAGAAATATTAAAATAATAAAAGTGTGTTAAAACAAGTCACCGTTGTTTTCTGTGTGCATGGAAAGGCTTCTGCACTTACGGTGACGGATAAAGATGATTAAGGGTTTATGGCGCGTTTAACAGGTATCCAGCGATTACTTGAAGCAGGCATGATGGTCGCCTGTGTTTTCGCATTCTTTATTTTACTGGCACTGGCTTCTTTTCATCCCGGCGATCCCGGGTGGAGTCAGGCAGGCTTGCAACTTGATGTGCATAACTGGGTGGGGGCAACAGGCGCCTGGGTCGCAGACTTATTACTTTTCAGTTTTGGCTGGCTGGCCTATCTTTTACCGTTTTGCTTTGCCTTTATTGGCTGGTTCTTATTTCAGCACGTCAAAGATCTCGATGAATTTGATTATCTGACTATCGGCCTGAGAATCATCGGCGGATTACTGATTGCGCTGGGTGTTACCGGCATCGCAAGTATCAATTTTAACGATTTGTATAATTTTTCCGCAGGCGGTTTTGTCGGTGATGTAATCAGTTCTGCACTCATTCCTTATTTTAATACTGCCGGCACAATTCTGTTGTTGCTCTGTTTTTCCTGCACCGGTTTTACATTACTTACCGGTATCAGCTGGCTGGATATTATCGACAGTATGGGCAGTGCAACCATCTGGTTCGGCCGAAAAACCATTTCGGTCCCGCAACAGCTTATCGGTCTTGATATGCCAAAGCTGGCTTTATCTTCAGAAAAATCTGCAGGGCAGGGGAGTGGCGATACCGTAGAGGTAACGACACTGAGAGCTGCGCCACCACCTGAAGATGCACCGCCCCAGAATAATAAAACAACGTCTTCTCCCTGGTCAGGGAGTCAGCGGGACGAGCCTTCATTTGGTATTCCTGATGAAGTATTCGCCAATGACGATGATGAACCACCTTTTGAAGTTGATGAACCGGTAACCATTGAAGCGGACAAGAAGTCCGGGTTCTCTTTCAGTAGCTTTAAAGAAAAAGTGATGCCGTCTAAAGATAAAGATGCGGCACCGGCTGAAAAATCTGAACCGGTTTTCAGTACGGATGATGCATCAGATGATCCGGATGACGAACCACAAAGCATTGAAACTTCAGCGGTTACAGAACAGCCTGTGGCTGCGAAGCCGCCGTCACAACCCGCTGCAAAACCAAAAGCGCCGACATCTCTGGCTGAAGCGGTGGCTGCAAAAGAGGCTGAGAAGGCCGAAATTGCAGCATTAGGCCCAATGCCGTCCTTCGACTTGCTGGAACGACCCGACCGTAAAGAAAACCCTATCACTCAGGAAGAGATGGATATGGTGTCCCGCCTGGTGGAAGACAAACTGGCAGATTTTAACATTGAAGCCAGTGTGGTAGGCGTCTATCCCGGTCCTGTTATCACCCGCTTCGAGCTTGATCTGGCGCCGGGTGTGAAGGTAAGCAAAATTACCGGTCTTTCAAAAGATTTAGCCCGTGCTATGTCTGCAATGTCAGTGCGTGTTGTGGAAGTTATTCCCGGCAAGTCTGTGATAGGTCTTGAGCTGCCTAACAAAAAACGTGAAATGGTTCGTCTGAGCGAAGTGATCACCTGTGACGCCTTCCAGAGCAATAAGTCTGCTCTGACCATGGTGTTAGGAGCGGATATCAGCGGTAAACCGGTAGTGGTCGATCTTGCGAAAATGCCTCACTTATTGGTGGCGGGTACTACCGGTGCCGGTAAATCTGTCGGGGTGAATGTCATGATTTTGAGCTTGCTTTATAAGTCCAAGCCGGAAGATGTCCGCATGATCATGATCGACCCGAAAATGCTTGAACTTTCAGTATATGAAGGGATCCCTCATTTGCTGGCGGAAGTGGTCACCGATATGAAGGAAGCCGCTAACGCGCTGCGTTGGTGTGTAGGTGAAATGGAACGCCGCTATAAATTAATGTCTGCTCTCGGGGTCAGAAACCTGAAAGGCTATAATGCCAAGGTGTTACAGGCCATCGAAGACGGCGAGCCGATTAAAGACCCGTTGTGGCGCACTGAAGACAGCATGGAAGAAGAAGCGCCGGACTTACAAAAATTACCGGCCATCGTTGTCGTTGTTGACGAATTTGCCGACATGATGATGATTGTGGGTAAGAAAGTAGAAGAATTGATAGCACGGATTGCGCAAAAGGCCCGTGCCGCCGGTATCCATCTTATTCTGGCCACGCAGCGCCCGTCTGTAGATGTTATCACCGGTCTGATCAAAGCCAACATACCAACCCGTATCGCTTTCCAGGTATCCAGTAAAATCGATTCCAGAACAATATTGGATCAACAGGGCGCAGAAGCGCTGCTTGGTATGGGTGATATGCTGTATTTGCCGCCCGGCAGTCCGGTACCGACGCGCGTACACGGTGCCTTTGTGGATGACCATGAAGTGCATGCGGTAGTCAGTGACTGGCAGAAACGGGGCAAGCCTGATTACATTGATGAAATTCTTAACGGTGAAGCCACTGCAGAAGTCTTACTGCCGGGAGAAGCAGCAGAAAACGGTGACGAGGAATATGATGCCTTCTTCGATGAGGCCGTGGCATTTGTAACTGAAACGCGACGTGCCAGTGTATCTTCCGTGCAGCGTAAATTCAGAATTGGTTACAATCGTGCGGCCAGACTGGTAGAACAAATGGAAGCAAACGGTGTCGTATCTTCACCAGGTCATAACGGTAACAGGGAAGTGCTTGCGCCCCCTGTACCCAAGGAGTAGTACATTGAACCGTTTTATTTACGCCATCGTTTTATCCGGTATTTTCGCATTTTCCGCGCAGGCGGATGACGCCGCCGGTGCAAAGTTAAAATCTTTGTTGTCCGGTATTAATCAGTTCAAAGCGCAGTATGCGCAGGTTATTACTGATAGCGGTAATAATATTGTTCACGAAACCAAAGGCGAAGTGGTGTTGGCCCGTCCGGACAAGCTGCGCTGGGAAACTTACGCACCGGATGACAACGTGCTTATTGCTGATGGCGAAACGGTCTGGAATATCGACCCCTTTGCCATGCAGGTTACCGTGATGGATCAGAAAGGTCAGGTAAAAGATAATCCGTTCATGTTACTAACCTCTGATGATGATTCTGTCTGGTCGAAATTCGTTATCCGTGCTGCTGACGACAATGCATCTGAATATATTGTTACCCCTAAAAACGGTGAAGGTCAGATCCGTGAACTGACCCTGTTGTTTGATGGCAACAGCCTTACAGGTTTGTCTACACTGGATGCACAGGAACAAACCAGTACCATTCTGTTCTCTCAAAGCAGTACCCGCTTTCCTATGGCTGCCGATACTTTTCAGGCAGATATTTCTGGTCAATTTATGGTAGACGATCAGCGGTGAGTTTGTTTTCGCAGGACGACTACGCCCCGCTGGCTGCCCGTATGCGGCCGGCCGGCATCGATGATTATGCCGGTCAGACTCATTTACTGGGCGAAGGGAAACCCTTAAGAAAAATGCTGGAAGCCGGTCATTGCCATTCAATGATTTTGTGGGGACCTCCCGGTACAGGCAAAACCACACTGGCAGAAATGATTGCTGCGTATACGCAGGCAAAGGTAGTGCGTCTGTCTGCAGTCACCGCCGGTGTAAAAGACGTCCGGGCTGCGATGGAGCAGGCTGAAATAGATCAGCGTCATGGTCAGCGTACATTATTGTTTGTTGATGAGGTTCACCGGTTTAATAAAAGTCAGCAGGATGCATTTTTGCCCTTTGTGGAATCCGGTACGGTTACCTTTATCGGTGCCACCACAGAAAACCCCTCTTTTGAGCTTAATAACGCATTGCTGTCACGGGTCAGGGTTTATGTGTTGCAGTCGCTGGACGACAATGCGCTTAACGGAGTGCTGAACAGGGCGTTATCAGATAAAGATAAAGGGCTTGGCAAACGGGGTTTTGAGCTGAAAGATGATGCCAGAAAGGCGCTTCTTGGCTTGTGTGCCGGTGATGCCCGCAGGTTATTGACTTATCTCGAACTGGCCGGGGATTTCGCTGAGAGCGACGTCATCACACTCAGCGATGTTGAGCAGGCAACCGGCGAAAAAGTGGCTGCTTATGACAAACGTGGCGATACGTTTTACGATTTAATTTCCGCTTTTCACAAGTCAGTGCGTGGTTCAGATCCTGACGCGGCGCTTTATTGGTATGCAAGAATACTGAACGGCGGTGGTGATGCGCTGTACGTAGCCAGACGTCTGCTGGCCATCGCGTCTGAAGACATTGGCAATGCCGATCCCAGAGCCATGCAACTGAGTGTGAACGCCTGGGATTGTTATCATCGTGTCGGACCGGCAGAAGGGGAAAGGGCCATTGCGCAAGCGGCTGTATATTGTGCACTTGCGCCAAAAAGTAATGCCGTTTATATGGCCTTCAGTCAGGCAAAACAGATGGCAGCTAAAGCGCCGGATTATCCCGTTCCGGTGCATTTGAGGAACGCCCCGACGGCGCTACTTAAAGAGCTCGGGCACGGCGATGAATACCGTTATGCTCATAACGAGCCCCATGCTTTTGCAGCGGGCGAGGTGTATCTGCCGCCAGAGATTGCCGGTACCCGCTTTTATGAGCCCACAGAACGCGGACTGGAACAAAAACTCAAAGCAAAACGGGATTTTCTCGACACACTGAATCAACAGGCTATGGATAAAAAGGGATAGTCATGCCAACAGGAATTGTCTTGTACTGTTATATCGCAGCAGGCGGCGCAATAGGCGCGTGTCTGCGCTTTTTTGTCACATCTAATATCGATTCCTGGTTTGGAAAAGCGCTGC
Organism: Alteromonas sp.; assembly: GCF_984505615.1. Lineage (NCBI taxonomy): Bacteria > Pseudomonadati > Pseudomonadota > Gammaproteobacteria > Alteromonadales > Alteromonadaceae > Alteromonas > Alteromonas sp. The sequence goes on from NZ_CFHOXV010000029.1 coordinate 42,400, forward strand.
CCTTTGGTACACTGACGGTGAACGTATTAGGCTCGTTCAGCCTTGCACTGTTATACGGATTCATAGAGCGGCATGAACTGATGGATTCTCCCTATCGTGCTCTGATAGGTGTCGGCCTTTTAGGGGCTTTTACCACCTTTTCCACGTTCTCTATCGAAACACTGACATTACTGGAAAATGGCCTGATAATGAAAGCCATAGCCAATGTGTTATTAAATGTGTGCCTGTGCCTGCTGGCAGGATGGGCAGCAATAGCAATGATGAAAGGATAAAAAGAATTACATGTTAGATCCAAAGTTACTTCGGGCAGACATTGAGAACACTGCTAAACGCCTTGCCGACCGGGGCTTTACACTGGATGCAGACGCTTTTAATGCGCTGGAAGAAAAGCGCAAATCCCTGCAGACAAAAACGCAGGAATTACAGAATGAACGTAATGTCCGTAGTAAGTCCATTGGTAAAGCAAAAGCGCAGGGCCAGGACATTGCGCCATTACTGGCCGAGGTTGGCCAGCTCGGTGACGATCTTGATGCAGCAAAAAATGAACTTGATGCATTGCTGGCTGAAATCACTGCACTGACTCAGGGGATCCCGAATCTTCCCCACGAATCTGTGCCGGTGGGTGAAGACGAAAACCAGAATGTGGAGATCAGTAAGTGGGGCACACCTGCTGAATTTGATTTCGAAGTAAAAGATCACGTAGATGTTGCTGAAGCTTTAGATAAAGGGCTGGATTTCGCTGCTGCGACGAAGTTAACCGGTAGTCGTTTCGTTGTAATGCGCGGCCACATTGCCCGCATGCACCGTGCACTCGCTCAGTTCATGCTGGATGTGCATACTGCAGAACACGGTTACCAGGAAATGTACGTACCTTATCTGGTCAATCATGACAGCCTGTATGGTACCGGTCAGTTGCCTAAGTTTGGTGAAGATCTGTTCCATACTCAGCCTGCCACCGAAGAAGGTCAGGGGTTATCGCTGATCCCAACTGCTGAAGTTCCGCTGACCAACCTGGCACGTGACGAGATTTTTGATGCCAAATCACTGCCGGTGAAAATGACTGCCCATACACCTTGCTTCCGGAGTGAAGCGGGTTCTTACGGTCGTGATACCCGGGGCCTTATCCGTCAGCATCAGTTTGATAAAGTTGAGCTGGTTCAGCTGGTTAAACCTGAAGATTCCTTTGATGCGCTGGAAGCACTGACTGGTCATGCGGAAGTGATCTTACAGAAGCTGAACTTACCTTACCGCAAAATGTTGCTGTGTACCGGTGATATGGGCTTTGGTTCCTGTAAAACATACGATTTGGAAGTCTGGTTACCGGCGCAAAATACTTACCGGGAAATTTCTTCATGTTCTAACATGCTTGATTTCCAGGCGCGCCGGATGCAGGCCCGTTACCGTAACCCGGAAACGAATAAACCTGAATTATTACACACGCTGAATGGCTCAGGTCTGGCTGTAGGCCGCACATTAGTGGCTATTCTTGAGAACTATCAGCAAGCTGATGGCAGCGTAAAAGTGCCGGAAGCGCTGGTAAGTTACATGGGCGGTGTGACTGAAATTAAACCAGCTTAATCACACCGGTAAACACAAAAATGGCGTCTTCATAAGACGCCATTTTTGTATTACAGACATTTAGCGGGTTTTGGCAAGCCCGCCAGTTTTGTTGCCTGTTTGGCCGGCCCTTTTTTAAATAACCGCTGAAGATAACGGCTGTTGCCTTTTTCCGGACCGTATTCTGCCGCCATTGCTTTCACCAGTGCCCGTACCGCAGGACTGGTTTCATATTCAAGGTAAAAATTCCTGACAAAACGAACCACTTCCCAATGTTCTTCTGTCAGCGAAATGTTTTCCTGCTCCGCCAGTACAGGCACCATGCTCTCGTCCCACTGCGTGTAATCCAGCAGGTAACCGTTCTTATCAGTTTCTATCTCTTTGCCTTGCCATTCAAAGCTGGTTTTGCCGGCCATTATAGTACTATCCACTTGCCATATTGTTGTGTGAAACGAATAACGTCGCTGTGTGAGATAAGGTCACTCTCGTCACAGTTTACTCCGCGGCTTTCAGCATCGTCAGCGAGTACGTAAAGCGGAGAGTCACCACTCTGCAGTTCACTATATTGATAGACGCCGTTTCCCCGAAGAATAACGGGTATGTTCAACGTATCAGCATTCCGGAGATAGCGCTGCTGCACATCATTACTTTTTGAGGTCGTAATAAATAGTATCATCAGAACGTCACCACATGATCAACCCGTTCAATCAGCGCCGGCACCTCATCATCAGTTAACGCCTTAACAGTTTTTAATACATCCCGCCCGGTAATTCTTCTGGTAGCATAATCGGACTGCACGTAGTAACAGTCTTCAATGTCAAAGAATGGCAGCGCTTTAAGCCTTTTAAAGTGATTTTTCACCCCTTGCTGTTGCGGGGCCTGTTCTGTTAACTGGTAGATGCCGTCACCTTCAAACAAAATTGATACTTCGTGGCCGTAGTTCGTTGCTGCCATGGCAAAGTCCAGCCCGTCAGATGCCTGACTGACAGAGTAGGGGGCGGTTGTAAAACGAATAAGTAAATGTGCCATCAGAATTGTACCAGTTGCTCACACTGATGAAGTGAAGTGAAAAAATCACTGAGGCCGGTATGTTCGAAAGCCTTATCTTCGCCAGTGCCGGTTACACCCCTTTTGTCTCCCGCGGTCATGCAAACCCGTAGTGAAGTTTGTGCTTTTAATTTCAAATCACACCATGCCTGATAGACATTCACTTCGTCATTAGGCGGGTTCATTTGCGGTATCGCATTATAAATGCCGGCCTGATAGAAAAATATCTGTTCAATTTCCTGACCGTCAGCAAGTAACTGATGGCAGAAGGCCAGAGCGCGTGAGGCTCCGTCGTTGTCGTAGGGTGATGATGTGACAAGTACAGAATAACGGGACATAGAAATAAAAAAACACCCCTTACGGGGTGTTTTCCTCAGGCAGTAAGCCTTTTAATTAATCATCACCACCAAACGCACCCAGTAAGTGCAGGATAGAAGTGAACAGGTTATAGATGTTCAGGTACATTGAAACGGTTGCACGGATGTAGTTTGTCTCACCACCGTTAACAATGCGGCTGGTATCAAACAGGATGAAACCTGACATGATGAACACGATAGCAGCACTGATTGCCAGTGATACCGCAGGTACCATGAAGAAGATATTCGCAATACCGGCTACTACTGCAACCACCAGGCCTACCAGCAGGAAACCGCCCAGGAAAGAGAAATCTTTCTTAGTGGTAAGCGCATAACCTGACAATGCAAAGAATACCAGAGCTGTTGCACCTAATGCCTGCATAATAAGGCCGGGACCTGCCACACCTAAATAAAAGTTAAGGGTATAACCCAGTGATGCACCCATCAAACCGGTAAAAGCAAACACCCAGTAGATACCGGATGCAGATTCAGCCTTACGCTGAACCACGAATAAGGTAATAAACGCACCGATGGTCATGACTAACGACATCATAGGAGAGATGCCAACCGCCATAGCGATACCGGCACACACTGCACTAAATGCCAGTGTCATAGCCAGCAACATATAAGTATTGCGCAATACCTTATTTGTTTGCAGTACTGACTGTTGAGATGCACCTGCATACATCGAACGTTGATCCATTGTTTCCTCCAATAGGACTATAAACACCAGAAAAGCCTGGTAACATTATCTTAGGTCATTTGTATGGGTTTTGGTTCCATTTTTCAAGTGCTTTCAAACCCAAACTGTAAACAGACATGTCACTGTGCTGCATTAATCATCAACTGCCTGTTATTTATAAATACGTTGATTAAAAGCTAACCGGTTAAAGGCTTTTTTAAAATTAACGCTTTACAGGCAAAAAAATATCATTAAGATACGCATCACTTCTCGGAGAGATGGCAGAGTCCGGCTGAATGCACCTGACTTGAAATCAGGCGAAGGGTCAAACCTTCCGGGGGTTCGAATCCCTCTCTCTCCGCCACATTCAGAAAAAGCCCGCTTATCTAAGCGGGCTTTTTTGCTTTTAAATGGCGGTCATTGTTCCATGTGCAATCGCATAAAGATATCAACCTGTTCAGGAAATAATCGCTTTAGCAAGAGTGATGTCAAATTCTGAGCAGATTGTTTGCATATTGCGCACTTGATTGATTTTATTTGAAATAGTGCTTTTCAATCACGATAAAATCATTATGATACGCACCACTTAACGGAGAGATGGCAGAGTCCGGCTGAATGCACCTGACTTGAAATCAGGCGAAGGGTCAAACCTTCCGGGGGTTCGAATCCCTCTCTCTCCGCCACATTCCAAAAAGGCCCGCTTATTTTAAGCGGGCCTTTTTACTTTTCGCACCGTGTAAACGGTTGAAACTTTCCGGTCACACAATTCCATTACATTTAATTCATTGATCTCAGTGGTGCTCTTTCCGTATTCCCACGGTAAGGTCTGGAATTCTGCTACTGTTTTCTGTACAAAAGATCAGATGGCTCCCGCCAGTGTTGTCAGGTACCGGCCTCGATGCTAAACAAAGAAACCATAACAGAGATATACCTAATAAAAATTCACCATCCGGGGTTTTCATGAACGCTCTTCATACACCACATCTGAAACAGGGAACTGTTGAAGAAAAAAGAAAAGAAATCTTGGCTTATTTTCAACAGTCTTTTGACCGTTACGAAAGTCTTTTCTCGTTATTAAAATCAGACGACGCTTACTATCAGCGGCCGGAAAAATTACGTCACCCGCTTATTTTCTATTACGGTCATACTGCCACGTTTTTCATTAATAAACTTGTACAGGCGAAACTTATTAATGATCGTATAAATCCTGATTTTGAATCTTTGTTCGCCATCGGTGTCGATGAGATGAGTTGGGATGACCTCAATGACGCTCATTATGACTGGCCTGCCGTTGAAGAAGTCACTGCCTACCGCGCTCAGGTAAGACGCCTGGTCAGCGACTTGATTCTGACGATGGATTTTTCATTACCCATAGACTGGGAAAGCCCCATGTGGCCTGTACTGATGGGCATTGAGCATGAAGGCATTCATCTTGAAACGTCTTCTGTTCTCATCCGCCAGTTACCCCTGCGATTCGTACAACCCCAACCTGAATGGGCACCGTATCAGGAGTCCGGTAAAGCTCCTGAGAATACTTTGCTTCCGGTGCCCGGCGGAATAGTCTCAGCAGGAAAACCATTTAACGCAGACTACTATGGCTGGGACAACGAATACGGCGAGCACAGTGCAGAAGTAAAACCTTTTTCTGCGTCACAGTATCTGGTCAGCAACGGTGAATTTCTCGCGTTTGTGAAAGATGGTGGTTACGCTCAACCCCAATTGTGGGAAGAGGAGGGCAGGCAATGGCTGTCCTATACCGGCGCCAGCCATCCTGTATTCTGGCGGGAACAGGGAAATAGCTATGTTTACCGCACGCTGGCAACAGAAATTCCGTTGCCGGAAGACTGGCCTGTGGACGTCAATTACCATGAAGCAAAGGCCTTTTGTAACTGGCTGTCAAAGCGCACAGGCAAGCATATTCAGTTACCGGTAGAAGATGAGTGGTTGCGTTTATGTGAACACGCAGGGCTGAAAGAGTCATTGTGGCGCGAAGAGTGGAACACAGGGCTGCATCATGGTGCATCATCAGCACCGGTGAACCTGTTCTCAATGGGGGGCTTTTACGATGTGGCGGGTAATGTGTGGCAGTGGACAGAAACGCCCATCTATCCCTTCGACGGTTTCAAGGTGCATCCTCTGTATGATGATTTCACAACGCCGACTTTTGACAATAAGCACAATTTATTTAAAGGTGGTTCATGGATTTCGACGGGAAATGAAGCCATGGCACACAGTCGTTATGCCTTCCGTCGCCATTTTTTCCAGCACGCTGGTTTCCGTTATGTTGAATCTACCGAGGTAATTAAAGTGAACGATCTCGATTACGAGAGTGACACGCAGGTATCACAGTACAGTGAATTCCACTATGGCAGTACGTATTACGGTGTGCCAAATTTTGGTGCCGCATCTGTAGCTTTTTGCATGCAGTTTACCGGTGCAAAACCCAAAGCCAGGGCGTTAGATTTGGGCTGTGCAACAGGCCGCGCTTCATTTGAGCTGGCTAAGTACTTCGATCACGTTGACGGTATCGATTTTTCTGCACGCTTTATTAAGACCGCTTTTGCCATGCAGGAAAACGGTGAGATCTGTTACAACCTGATTGAAGAAGGCGAGTTGACTGAATTTAAAGTGGCAAAACTGGCAGACATGGGCCTCACCGAAAATAAAGACAGAGTGCATTTTGCCCAGGGCGATGCCTGTAACCTGAAGCCTCAGTTTACCGGTTATGATCTTATCCTTATGAGCAATCTTATTGACCGTGTTTACGAACCGGCCCGGTTACTCGAAAGCATTCGTGAACGGTTAAACCCGGGAGGATTGCTGATCATTGCATCGCCGTTTACCTGGTTAGAAGAATACACTGCAAGAGAAAACTGGCTCGGTGGCTATAAAGACGCGAATGGTGAAACACTCACGTCGACGATGGCACTGGAGCAAGCCTTAGGTGATGATTTCCGTCGTGTGGCTGCCCCGCAGGATATCCCCTTTGTGATAAGAGAAACGAAGAGAAAATACCAGCATTCATTATCTGAATTTAATGTCTTTGAACGGATAAGATAGTGCAGGAATTTCAGCAGCGGTTTAACAGTGGTTCGCTTAAATTTGATGATGTGACAAACCGTTATGGCGCATCTGATAGACCGGTATTTCCCATGTGGGTAGCGGATACGGATTTTCCGCCACCGGAGATGGTCAACCATGGTCTTTCCCGCTTCCTGTCGTCACATTTTGGTTATCAGCAACTTGCTGTTACTGCTGCTGTCAGTCAGTGGCACTGGCGGAGAGGGGAATACATAGATGAATCTTCCATTGTCGATTGCTGCAGTATTATCGCTGCAATGGGTATTGCACTGGAATCTCTGACGCGGCCCGGCGATAAGGTAGGTATATTCATACCCTCTTACGGGCCGTTTTTCGCCGTGACAGAAAAAACACAACGCAAAATTTGCCCGCTGTCGCTGGAGATTAGCGATGGCAATGTTCACATGGATTTATCGTCACTACCGGATGACTTATCTGCTGTATTGCTCTGTAATCCCCATAATCCAACCGGCCGGCTCTGGCAACGGGACGAACTGGAGGCGCTGGCTGAGTGGTGTACTCACAGAAACATTCCGCTGATTTGTGACGAGGTGCACCGCGGTTTTATTGCTGAAGGAAACGAATTTGTTTCTCTGGCCAGTATCGGGGAAGCATATCAAAACAATATCATTGTGCTGCAATCGCCATCTAAATCCTACAATCTCGCCCATGTTCCGGCGGCAGCCTACGCCATCATTGTTAATCAGCAATGGCGGGATGCAGTCCGCGCAGCGATCACCCGTTCCCACTTGTTTGCAGGCGCACTGGCAAGACAGGCATTAATTCTGGCATACGACGAGCTTAACGATTTATGGCTGCAGACTATGGGGGAAAAGATCAGTAAAAACCGCGCTCTTCTGACCGGACTACTGCACAACTCATCTTTACTCGCCTGCATACCTCAGTCGACCTTTTTTCTTTGGCTGGATCTTCGCGATTATCTGAATCATGTTGCTCCGGGCGTTGCCGCTGACTACCTGTTCAAATGTACCGGCATTGCTGCCAATGACGGGGCCGACTTTCGTTCTCCCGGTTTTGTCCGGCTTAATTTTGCCACCTCAAGCGAGGTGATAAAGCATGTTGGCGAATTGCTGCTCACTATTAGTTCTAATAAATAGAACATTTCGTTGTAGATAATGGAGTATTAATCCCGGTTAACAGGACTACACTAGGCCTGTCCAATTTTTCCGGAGTATTAGTATGCGTTACATTCGCAGAGCAGATGCCAGAGGCAAAGCTGATTTTGGCTGGCTGCAATCAAAACATACCTTTTCCTTTGGCCGCTACTATGATGCTGAGCACATGGGAATCTCGGTACTCAGAGTCATTAATGACGATAGCGTTGCGCCGGGACGCGGTTTCGATACACATGGTCACCGCGATATGGAAATTATTTCTTATGTAACCCGTGGTGCGCTGGCGCATAAAGACAGTACAGGGAACAGTGATACGATACCGGCCGGAGACATTCAGCGCATGTCTGCCGGCACAGGTATCCGGCATTCAGAATACAATGCGTCGCAAACTGACCCTGTTCATTTTTTACAAATTTGGGTGCTGCCAGCAAAAACAGGTATCGCGCCGGGTTATGAACAGAAAACTATTGCTCAGGTAGGGGCGCTCACAGCACTGGTGACGCCGGACGGTGCTGACGGTACAGTAAAGGTACATCAGGATATGTCGTTACACCGCTTAATATTAAAAGAAGGTGAGGGGATTACATTGTCTACAGGCAGCCGGCTTGGCTATCTTCATCTGATTAAAGGTGACCTGACACTGGAAGGTGATGAATTTTCAGCAGGTGACGGCATCGGCGTCTATCAGGATGACACGCTTAAACTTACCGCCGGGACTGACACAGAAGCATTGTGGTTTGATTTACCACAGCTTTGATCGCCTTTCTGACGGCAGCATGTTCACAGCCGCAGATATCATGTTATTATGCCCGTGGTGGTAAACAGACCGCTAATCAAATCAATAATAACGATGATTCAGTGAGCAAAAAAACGTGATTAAGATTATCCTGGCAGATGACCATGAACTGGTCAGAACAGGGATTCGACGTATTCTGGACGATGTATCCGACTTCAAAGTCGTAGCCGAGTCGAAAAACGGGGAAGACGCTGTTAAACATTGCAGAACTGATGCGCCCGACATTGTCCTGATGGACGTCAATATGCCCGGCATGGGCGGACTGGAAGCCACTAAAAAAATTGTACGAATGTCTGAGAATACGCGGGTGATTTGTTTGTCTATGCATACAGAACACCCCATTCCCACGCAGGTTATGCAACTTGGTGCATTCGGATTTTTAACCAAAGACGCTGATCCGGAAGAGATGATCCGGGCTATCTACAAGGTACATTCCGGTCAGAAGTATCTGCCTGCGGACATCGCTGAAAGTATTGCTATGCGGCGTATTACTCCGGAAAGCGACAATCCTTTCGATTCGCTTTCTACCCGTGAGCTGAATATTGCTATGCGTCTGACCAAAGGTCAGAAGGTACCTGAAATCGCCAGCGAACTTTGTATTAACCCGAAAACTGTTAACAGTTACCGCTACCGGATGTTTGAAAAGCTGGGGGTATCCACTGATGTGGAACTGACTCACCTGGCGCTACGACACAAACTCATCGATTCTAATTTGCTTTAACTTCAATGCCGGCATTTGATCACAACGCGTTTCTTAAAAACCTGACCAGTCAGCCCGGTGTCTACCGGATGTACAACGAGCAGGGCGATGTGATTTATGTCGGTAAAGCAAAGAATCTTAAAAACCGCGTATCCAGTTATTTCCGCAAAAACGTAGATAACGCTAAAACCCGTTCTCTGGTGGCAAACATTGCCTCAATGGACGTCACTGTGGTGAACAGTGAAACCGAAGCGTTTCTCTTGGAAAATAACTTCATTAAGAAGTACAAACCCCGCTATAACGTGGTCATGCGGGATGATAAGTCTTATCCGTTTATTTTCCTCTCTGCCCACGAGCATCCCAGGTTGTCTTTTCACCGGGGCCCGCAAAAAAAGAAAGGTGAATATTTCGGCCCTTATCCCAGTGCATGGGCTGTTCGCGAAAGCCTGCGTACCATGCAAAAGATTTTCCCGGTAAGACAGTGCGAAGATAGTTATTACCGTTCCCGCAGCCGTCCCTGCCTGCAATATCAAATGCAGCGTTGCAGCGCCCCTTGTGTGGAAGGCTATGTCAGTGATGAGGAATATCAGGAGCAGGTCCAGCTTGCGCGCTTATTTCTGAACGGGAAAAACCAGCAGGTCATCGGTACGTTGGTTGATAAAATGGAAAAGGCCAGTGAGCAACTGAATTTCGAAGCTGCTGCACGTTACCGTGACCAGATAAATGTACTGCGTAAAGTGCAGGAACAGCAATGGGTGTCCGGTACACAGGATGAAATGGATGTTTTCGGCTTCGCGGTGCGGGGGAATATGGCGTGCATTCAGGTTATGTTTATCCGCGACAGTCAGTTGCTGGGCTCGAAAGCCTATTTCCCTAAAGTGCCTGCCTCTGCCAGTGAAGATGAAATCTTTGAGTCCTTCTTTCTGCAGTTTTATCTTTCAGGTAATAAAATTATTCCGAAACAAATTGTGTTGCCCCGCGCATTAACCGAAGAAGACAGTATTCTTGATGTGTTATGCGAAGAAGCAAAACGCAAAGTTAAGATATTTAAAGGTGTACGGGAAGAAAAGCGCCGGTATCTGAAGCTGGCTCAAACCAATGCAGAAAACGCACTGGATGCCCAGTACAGTCAGCAGAAGTCTGTGCATGCCAGATACCTGGACCTGGAAGATATTCTTGAACTTGATACGCCGGTACAGCGTATGGAGTGTTTCGACATCAGTCATACATCCGGTCAGCAAACCGTGGCGTCCTGTGTGGTGTTTAACCGTGAAGGGCCCCATAAAAGCGACTATCGCCGGTACAATATTGAAGGTATAACGCCGGGTGACGATTACGCTGCGATGGCTCAGGCGCTCAGACGCCGCTATAAGAACGTTAAAGAGGTCAGTAAAATTCCTGACATCCTTTTTATTGATGGCGGTAAAGGGCAACTGGCACAGGCTGAGTCATTTTTTGAAGACTGGCCGGAAGATAAAAAGCCCATGCTTATTGGTGTGGCGAAGGGCACAACCCGGAAACCCGGACTGGAGACGCTTATCCTGGCCGGTTCTCATGAAACCATTCCTATGGAAAGTCACTCACCTGCGCTGCATCTTATACAGCATATCAGGGATGAGTCTCACCGGTTTGCCATTACCGGGCATAGAAACCGCCGGCAAAAAGTTAAAACGACCTCCAGTCTTGAATCGATTCCCGGTATCGGAGCGAGGCGCAGACAAAGCCTGCTTAAATACATGGGCGGTTTGCAGGGTTTGAAAAAAGCCAGCAAAGACGAGATTGCAAACGTCCCCGGGATCAGTGCTGAGCTGGCGGAAACCATTTACGATCATCTGCATCTTTAAGCAGGTGAATAATCAGGGACGTGTTACCATGCTTACCTGTGTGATGTCATTGATGAAAATTGAGAAGTAATAATATGTGGACGGTACCAAATATCATCACGCTTTTTCGTGTTGTGCTTATTCCTGTATTCGTGGTGGTGTATTTTCTTGACTGGCGCTGGGCAAAAGAAGCCGGTGCATTTGTATTCTGGCTCGCAGCCATAACTGACTGGTTTGACGGTTATCTGGCAAGAAAGCTGAAACAGTCAACACCGTTCGGTGCTTTCCTTGACCCTGTGGCAGATAAGCTCATAGTTGCAACGGCACTGATCATGATTACCCATACCTATGGTTCATTGTGGATCACGCTGCCGGCTATCGCTTTGATGGTGCGCGAAATTTATATTTCTGCATTACGTGAATGGATGGCCCAACGGGGGTACAGCGATACGGTAAAAGTCAGCTTTATCGGTAAAGCGAAAACCATGGCGCAGATGCTGGCATTAATCGGATTGTTATCAGGCCTGGAAACGTTTATGGGCTTCCCCATTTACTGGGTAACACTGGGGCATATTTTGCTTTATATAGCGGCAGTTTTGTCTGTCTGGTCCATGCTTGTGTACACCGGCGCGGCCTGGAAGCATCTCTCCGGACGTCATAAGCCATAAGGGTTGGCTGGTTGTTGTGCAATACGAATAAAAAAAAAGCAAACAGACAGCAAATTAAGTATTTAGGTGTATTTTGATGGTTTTTGCTGTTGACAGTTTTGTCCGTGCAGGTAGAATGCACCCCACGTTTCAGAGAGCAGCAGCGAACTGAAACAGCAGCAGAAATGCTCATGCGGTAATAGCTCAGTTGGTAGAGCATGTACCTCGTCACGAAGTGATTGCCAAGCTTGGC
>NZ_CFHOXV010000030.1:0-52581 GCF_984505615.1 Alteromonas sp.
ACCCCGTTATCGACATTTACTGTTGCAATAACGAGGCGGACCATACATTTTTGTATGTATATGAAATAAGATTACTGGCCGGCGTTTGCTGAACGGGATTGCAACGCAGAAAGCATGGATAGCAAGTCATGCAGGTCCTCTTTCAGCGAGGAAGCATGCTCTGAAGTGGGAATAAAATTCTCCAGTTTTTCACTGGTATCCAGCAATTTTCCTTGCAAGCCTGATAATGAGTCATCCATTATACATGCCTTCGATGATGTTAACGTTAATGACATTGTAGAAAAACCAACTGCATTTTTGAAACACTCTTGATTCTTAATATTTATACTTAAGTAGTAATTTTGCCAACATCATGAAAGCCACTGAACTCCAGAATCGCTTTGAACGGATCCGTTCTAATAAGACATTTGAGATTTTTGTTATCTCAGTCATCATTATCTCCGCCTTACTGGTCGGCGCCAAAACCTATGATATGCCAAGAGGTTTTGCCTCGGTAACATTAATACTCGACTGGTTTATCAGTGCCTTTTTCCTGACGGAAATCACCATCCGCTTTCTGGCCGAGAAAAACAAAAAGCAGTTCTTCAAAAGTTTCTGGAACTGGTTTGATACCTTGATTGTGATTGTCAGCCTTATCCCGGCTGAAAGCACCGATCTTGCTCTCGTAGGCCGGCTGGTCAGGGTGTTCAGGGTTTTAAGGATGATTTCCATCATACCCGAACTGCGGATCTTACTGGTGTCGCTGGTAAAAGCCTTGCCTCAACTTGGCTATGTCATGCTGCTGATGTTTATCATCTTTTACATCTATGCCGCCGTTGGCAGCACTTTATTTGAGCAAATAAACAGTGAGCTATGGGGCGATATCACTATTTCCATGCTGACGCTGTTCAGGGTAATGACCTTTGAAGACTGGACGGATGTCATGTACGAGACCATGGCAGTGTACCCGCTCAGCTGGCTGTACTATCTCACTTTTATCTTCTTTACGGCGTTTGCCTTCCTCAATATGGTAATTGGTATTGTAGTAGGTGTGATGGAACAGGAAAACGCTGCCGCCCGCCGTGAAGCCGCAGCTGAAAATAATGAGCCCACGCTGAATGATGTGATGGCTGAACTGAAATCACTCCGTGAGACAGTAAACAAGTTGCAAAAATCTCCGGACTGAGCTGTTTAATCCATCACTGTGAAGCATAAAAAAATCCCCGCTGACGACTCAGCGGGGATTTTTGTTTACCCTTCAATACCAGGTGTTCACAGACTGTAGCGAACGCGGATACGTTCCGCCCGCTTCTGCCCGTCGGTTGTCGTGAATTCCTGATTGCGCATTTTACGGCGTGCGACTTCCTTTTTGCCCATATCAAGCAGCAGTTGAACGTAGTTCAGATACACAATATCGGCAACAGGCTGATCATTGACCACCGACTCATACAAAGACAGTGATTCCTCATACTTGTCCTGCTGAATAAGGATCTGCGCCAGTGTATCAACTGAATCCGCATTTTTAGGCTGCAGGCCAACGGCTTTACGGGCCAGTTCCATGGCCTTATTCAGTTCACCATCTTCGTAATACAGGTAAGCCAGGTTATTCAGTACCACAAAGTTCTCCGGCATTTGCTCTAAAATACCGGCGTACACAGATTTCGCCCCTTCTTTATCGGAGCCGATCAACCGCTCGGCCTTTAACATGGCAATGCGGATATCAGCCGGATGTGCCTCAAGGTGACTGTCTATGAACGGGTTAACCTTTGGTGCCTGACCAGACGTTTCGTATGCTGCAACTACCAGCAACGCATTCTGGCTGTTCGGATTGGCGTCATATGCTGTCATGGCATCTTTCACAGCATCCGCGCTCTTACCTTCCAAAATAGCAACACGGGCGTAAATACTGCGAACAAAGGGCAACGCCTTAACGTTTTCCGGCATATCATCCAGAATCGCCTTTGCAGGCTTAGGTTGGCGGGTCATAGCCAGAAAATGGGCTTTCAGTAATTTGACCTGACTGTCAGGCTGTTTCGCCAGAAATGAATTAGTGAGATTCAGCCCCTGCTGATATTGTTGCTGTGCATCTAACAGTAACAACATTCCCAGCACAGCAGTTTTATCCTGAGGATAGAGTTTCAGCCACGCATCGTAATGTGCCGCAGCGCCTTTCACGTCGTTCTGACGGATAAGCGTCTGACCTTTAAGGTTCCAGTATAACTTAGGCGTCTTGACCGTAGCCTGTACCGGCGCCAGCAAACTCATCACTCTGTCATCTTCGTTATTGGCAAAGGCGATACGGCCCGCTAATAAACGTAAATTCAGATCATCCGGCGTTTTCTGGAGCTGATCATAAACACCCTGTGCAACGGCGGCGGCATCAGCTTCATTAGTCTGTACAGCAACTGTGTATAACACATCTCTCGCCTGTACATTACCCGGCTCTTTTTTAAGAATATCATTTAACACCGCTACTGCTGCCGGCACGTCGCTTTCAGACAGAAGTAATCTGGCCTGTACCAGATCGATTTCAGTGGTACCGGGATTAAGCGCCTTTGCTTTTTCAATTTCAGCCAGAGCCCCTTCTTTGTCACCCTGCTTAAACGCAATTTCCGCCAGGAATAAGTGTGGCGTGTGGTTGTCCGGTTCTTTTTCAGCCCATTCCAGCGATGCTGCTTTCGCTTTATCGAGTTTGTTCGTGGTCATATAAGCCGTGATCAACGTACGTTGCGTCACGACAGACTCCGGCGCCATTTTAGCGGCAGCTTCCAGATTCACTAACCCGTCGATATCATTAACCGATAACTGCAGCACACCAAGTCTGGCAAGGTCTTCCGCGGTTTCACTCATGGTGCCGGATTTTTCAATCATGGCTTTGGCGTCTACCACGTTGCCCTGGCGTAACAACTGATAACCGGCTTTTGAAAACAGTGATGCACCGGCTTCACCGTCAACTTCTACCCGGTTCAGGATCTGTGATGCGTCTTCTCCCTGCCCCATCTGTAGTAAGCTGTCGGCCAGCATGCGTAACGCAGGATGATCGGCAGGTAAAGCAGGCGCCACCTCAGACAGGTACTCATTGGCTGCGGCAAAATCCTGCATCTGATAGGCCACATAGCCGCCCAGTAACCTAATCGCCGGATTGTTATTGCCATTACGCATGGCAGTTTCAAGGAAACTCATTGCTTTTTCATAGTTGCCGGCATTAGCTTCGATGATACCTTTATACTGGTTAAGTAACGGATGCTGAGGGTTATTGTTCAGCAGTTCCGTGACCATCGGGTCGGCATCTTCAGTTTTTCCTGCTTCGATTAGCAGCGTGATGTAAGCAAATTTACTGGTTGCATCAGTGGGGTTACCTTCTACGTAGTCTCCGAAGGCATCCATGGCAAGCGCTTTATCACCTGTCGCCAGCGCCAGTTTGCCCAACTGTTGCAACACATCTTTGTTTTGCGGTGCCTGCTCACGCAGGGCTTTTAATGATGAGAGCGCACCTTCTGCATTCTCATTGATAATATCGCGGTAAGTTAACGCCAGCCCCTTATACACTGAACTGGTATCGAGGGTTTCTAACTGATCAATCAGCGCCAGCGCATCTTCATTTTTGCCCAGTTGCGCCATGGCCTGCATTTTGTAGAAGCCAACTTCTGCAGATTCGACAGCCGTCATGCCTTCCATTTGAAAATCAACACCGGCCAGCGCATTTTCAGCACCGGTTTTCTGGTAGGCCACAGAGAGATAAGGAATCACTTCCGAGGCAGACTGCCCCAGATCCAGTGCACGGTTAAGCTCTTTTTCAGCGCCGTCAAAGTCACCGGTTTGCAGATAATATTTACCCAGTTCGAAACGGGGTTCAGGTGCTTTAGGATTACTTTTTATCGCGTTTTTAAACTCGATAATGGCAGCATCACTGTTATTCGCATTGGCGAACTGCTTCGCAGCTTCAAGGTGTTCTTCTGTGGATTTTTTGCCGCAGCCGGTGAGACCCGCAGATAAACATGCAGCAATCGCCAGAGGCACTATTATCCGTTTTCCTGTTTTGTTATAATTCATCCTTTGTACCTTTACTTTCTTGTTTGGTATTCCACTCCTATCTGGAATATAATACCTCTTTAGTAAAACAGCCCGCGCCACCTCAAGATACATGATTCACAGAAGATACATGATTCAGGGGTACTCCGGGTAATCGTGCCGGCGTGTGCCGTGCCCACCTCTTTCATATAATCATTCAGGATCATTAATGACCAATACTGTCGAGCTGACATTTAAAGACCTTAACTTACCAGAAAGCATACTACAGGCTCTGGAGAAAGTTGGCTATGAAAAGCCATCCCCTATCCAGGCTGAAAGTATCCCGCTACTGCTTGAAGGCCATGACCTGTTAGGTCAGGCGCAAACAGGTACAGGTAAGACTGCGGCCTTTGCCCTTCCAATGCTCGCAAATATCGACCCGGAAGCAAAGTTACCGCAATTGCTGGTACTTGCTCCAACCCGCGAACTCGCTATTCAGGTGGCGGAAGCTTTTCAGGTTTATGCCAGCTTTTCGCAAAAAATTAAGGTACTGCCTGTATACGGTGGTCAGTCTTACGATAACCAAATTCGTCAGCTTAAGCGTGGCGTACAGGTTGTCGTTGGTACCCCGGGCCGAATCATCGACCATATTAACCGCAAAACATTAAACTTAAGTGAACTGAAGTTTCTGGTTCTCGACGAAGCTGACGAAATGCTGCGCATGGGCTTCATCGATGATGTTGAAACCATCTTAAGTCATGCTCCGGAAGAAAAGCAGACAGCGCTGTTCTCGGCAACCATGCCCGGACCAATCAAAAAGATTACCCAGCGTTATCTGAAAAATCCGAAGCACGTTAAAATTGAATCGAAAGTTTCAACGGCCAGCACCATCCGTCAGCGTTACTGCCAGGTTGCACCACACCATAAGCTGGAAGCGTTAACCCGTATTATGGAAGTGGAGCCGTTTGACGGCATGATCATTTTCGTACGTACGAAAACGGCGACTGTTGAGTTATCTGACAAATTGTCTGCCCGTGGCTACGATGTTGAGCCACTGAACGGTGATATCCCGCAGAATGCCCGTGAACGCACAGTAGAAAAACTCAAGCAGGGAACTATCGACATTCTGGTTGCAACAGACGTTGTTGCCCGTGGTCTTGACGTTGAACGTGTAAGCCACGTTGTTAACTTTGATATTCCTTACGATACAGAGTCATACGTACACCGTATCGGTCGTACAGGCCGTGCAGGTCGTAGTGGTGAAGCAATTCTGTTCATTTCTCACCGTGAAAAGCGTTTACTTTTCGCCATTGAGAAAACCACGCGTCAGCCCATTGAGCGTATGCCGATTCCTTCAATTAATGAATTGAACGAAACGCGCCTGAGCAAGTTCAAGCAAGCGGTGAGCGAAGCAACCAGTGATGACAGCCTGGAATCTCTGATGCCTATCGTGGAATCTTTGCAACAGGAAACAGAAGCTTCGCCTGAGCGTTTGATTGCCGCACTGATCAAACTGGCACAAGGTGACGAACCGCTGTTACTGAAAGAATCTGACCGTCCTGATTTGCACAGCAAACCACAACGGGAAGATCGTGGTGACCGCGGGCCCCGTGATCGTGGCGACCGTGGCCCCCGAGGTGACAGAGGCGACCGTCGTGGTAAGCGCGCTTCAAGCAAACCTGAAGCCGGCATGCAGCGTTACCGTATTGATGTTGGTCATACTCACGGTGCCAAGCCCGGTAACATTGTTGGTGCAATTGCTAACGAAGGGAATATCAACAGCAAGAACATTGGTGCTATCGAAATTTATGATAAATTCAGCACCGTTGATTTGCCTCAGGGCATGCCCCGTGAAACCAAAGAGCTGCTGCAGAACACCCGCGTAGCCGGACAGAAGTTGTCTATCCGCGAGTGGTCAGATACGCCGCCAAAGCGTCGGGCTCCCCGCAAAAACTAAATGATTAAAGGCAAGCGTTATAGCTTGCCTTTTTTATATGCCATTTGGAAATAAGAAGGCACAAAACAACTCTTTTCTTTCCGTGGAATCCCGTCAAAATAGTCCTATCACCACTGCGTTATTATCTGCGTTACAGGATCCACAGGCACATGCGTTACTTCCCGTTATTTATCGACACTCAACAATCTCATTGCCTGATCGTAGGTGCCGGAGAAGTGGCAGCCCGAAAACTGGAATTGATCCTGAAATCCGAAGCCAGCGTGACTGTTGTCGCGCCATGGATGTGCGACACCGTAAAATCCTACGCGGATAATCCCCGGGTCACACTCATTGAACGTGAATTTGCGGATACTGATCTGACCGAGCAGCAAATGGTATTTGTGGCCACCAGCGAAACCGATATTAATCAGCATATACATGATATTGCCCGTGAAAAAGGCATTCTGGTTAATGTGGTAGATAACACACCACTTTGCCAGTTCATCACGCCCTCGATTATTGACCGTTCCCCCATTGTTATTGCAATGAGCAGTGGTGGTGTCGCTCCGGTATTATTGCGTTATTTACGTCAGAAGCTGGAGTCAGTGATACCGGCAAATATCTCCCGTCTGGGCGCATTTTCTGAGAAATTCCGTGAGAAAGTGAAGTCGTCACTGAAAGGCGTAACGGCCAGACGGTATTTCTGGGAAGATGTATTAGACGGTGATATCGCTGAACTGGTTGAAAAAGGCCAGCCAGAAAAAGCTGATGCACGTTTTCTCGAAGCCTTATCGGCAGCGCAAAGCGAACAAAAAATTGAAGGTCAGGTATACCTGGTGGGTGCCGGCCCGGGTGATCCTGATCTGCTGACATTCCGCGCCCTGCGCCTGATGCAAAAAGCGGATGTCGTGGTTTACGACCGGCTGGTGTCTCCTGCCATTCTGGAGCTGGTGCGCCGGGACGCAGAAAAGATCTATGTGGGCAAGGCGAAAAGTAACCATACTCTGCCTCAGGAGCAAATCAATTCACTGATGGTCGAAGAAGCGAAAAAAGGTAACCGTGTTGTCCGTCTGAAGGGTGGCGACCCGTTTATCTTTGGCCGTGGCGGCGAAGAAATCGAAGAACTGATAGCCGCCGGTATCGATTTTCAGGTCGTGCCCGGCATCACCGCAGCCAGCGGTGCCAGTACTTATGCCGGTATTCCGTTAACTCACCGGGATCATGCCCAGTCTGTTACCTTTGCTACCGGCCATCTGAAAAACGGCACCATTGATTTGAACTGGCCGGCCCTGGCCCATCAAAATCAGACTATCGTGTTCTACATGGGTCTCACCGGCCTGCCTGTTATTTGCAGCAAGCTGATTGAACACGGTTTATCTGCTTCCACGCCCATTGCACTGGTTCAGGAAGCAACCAGAGAGTCTCAGAAAGTCATTACCGGTACTCTGGATACTATCACCGCTCATCCGCAACTGGATGAAATGAAGCCCCCTACACTCATTATTGTGGGCAGCGTAGTCACACTGCATAATAAGCTGGACTGGTTTACTGCTTAACCCTTTGTTAAATTCAGGTTTTGTTCCATACTCTGTGTAATTGCCGGGCATATTGTTCCGGCGGATTTTGACGCATTGCGCCCCGGCGCAAATGGATACGATCTGATATGAATATCTCTCTGCTCCGGTGGTGGTTGTTTTGTTTTATGTTTGCCGCTACCGGCGCCATAGCAGAACAAACGGCTTTTAAAAAAAATACTGCCGGCGGCCAGACAACGTACCAGTACAAGTGGCTTGATGCTCAGGACAGAATCCAGTCTGTCAGTTTTGCGCTGGATAACAAAAAGCTGGCAGCGGGACCACGGGAACAGAAAAATTACCGTCCTGAGCTTGCCATGCGATATGTAACGGTAGAGCTGCTGAATGTGGCCCGTCAGTTCAACCCTAAAGATGCCAATATTCAAATCAGGCAACAGGGCGACAAAGTTTCAATAAAAGTAAAATCCCGTAATAAGGAAAAACTGGCAGTTATTCAGGGCCAGCTGGCGCAAGCGAAGGAAAAAGCATTCAACGATTACCTGCACCAGCACTACTACACACGCTACCGCACATCATTTAATCAGGAAGCCATCAAGCCGGATCATATAAGGTACATTAACGAGATGACCGGCACACTGATCCCGCTCTCACAGGCATTTTACGAGAAAGTGAATGCCCAGGCTGATGCCAGAGAATATTTCAATATACTGCTCAGTTGGGTGCAAAGCATTCCCTACGACGCATTGGATAACCGGGCACAAAGTAACGGTTCAGGCTTTGCGCCACCCGCCCAGTTGCTGGCTGAAAACCGTGGTGACTGTGACAGCAAATCCGTATTAACCGCTTCCATAGCCAGAGCCTTTCTGCCGGACACCGCCATGGTACTGGTGTTATTGCCCGACCACGCCCTGCTGGGCATAGCACTTACACCACGCAAAGGCGAGAGAACCATAAAAGCCGACGGCAAAACATACGTGTTGATTGAACCCACCGGCCCGGCGTTATACGAAGTGGGTGAAATTGCGCCAACCTCTGAATTTGCCGTAGCACAGAAAAAATATACGTTGGAAGAAATTCAGTAAAAAAGGCCGCGCAGAGGCGGCCTGAAAGGAATCATTCAGCTCAGAGTTCCTGCTCGGCAAACTCTGCCAGACGTGAGCGTACCACCCCGTCCAGATTAATCGTGGCGCTGCCAGAGAAATTCTTGAACCTTTCTACCAGATAGGTCAGCCCCGATGTTACCGCTGACAGATAATTGCTATCTATCTGTGCCAGGTTACCCGAACAAATCAGCTTAGTGCCCTCCCCGCACCGGGTAATAATGGTTTTCAGTTGGGCAGCCGTCAGGTTTTGCGATTCATCCAGAATAACTATGGAGTTCTGGATGCTTCGCCCTCGCATAAAGTTTACTGACTTAAACTGGATGTTCGCTTTCTCCATGATGTAGTTCATCGAGCTTTTCGCGTTTTCATCATGCTTATGCAAAACTTCCAGCGAATCGGTGATGGCTGCCAGCCAGGGGGCCATCTTCTCTTCCTCAGTGCCCGGCAGGAAACCGATGGACTCAGCAATTTCCGGCGTAGAACGGGTAACGATAATTTTATCGTACATGTTCTTCTCTACCACCATTTCAAGGGCGGCAGCCAGCGCCAGCAATGTTTTACCGCTACCGGCAGGCCCGGTAAGAATAACCAGGTCTATATGCGGGTCCAGCAGCGAGTGCAGTGCCATTGCCTGGCCAATATTTTTAGGAGATATGCCCCATGCATGGCGGCTCATCAAGCGCTCATAACCTAAATCGAGCACTTCCAGCGTGTCAGAAGTCATATCCTCAACAATACCGGCGAACTGCTGCGTATCGTCCAGCAGGTATTCGTTGATATAGGGATCTTCCATGACATTACGGGGGATCGTGTGGATGGTGTCTCTGCCTTCAGAGCGGCTTTCCACCGATTTCACCTTTTCCCAGAAATTGCCTTCAAATTTATGGAAACCCTTCGACAAGTATTTAATGTCTGTGATGAGCTGGTCGGTACGGTAGTCTTCTACGTGAGCAAGCCCTGCGCCTTTTGCTTTCAGGCGCATGTTCAGATCTTTCGTCACCAGCACAACTTGCTGGGGTGCATAGGTTTTCTGCAGATGCAGCGCCACATTGATAATACGGTTGTCATTTTCGTTGCTGGTAAATATTTGCTGGGATTCAGCCATATTCAAATCAGCGAAAATAGACAGTGCACCAGTGGGTTTATTTTCTCCTGCACCCAGCCCTTCAAGGGATACGCCTGCCAGCATGTCTTCCGGGGTGGCGTCATGGAGTAAGTCTTCCATTGAGCGGATTGACACTCTGGCATCACGGGCAACGTCTTTTTTACTGTCTTTGATGTAATCGAGTTCTTCAAGAACAGTCATCGGAACGACAACGTCATTTTCTTTGAATGAGAGAAATGCAAGGGGTTCGTGTAGCAGAATATTCGTATCTAAAACGTAGATCTTTGTTTCTGTGGATTTTTTTCTTGGCATCCTTCGCTCCGTCAAGAGTAAAACCTCGCCCGCCTGATTACTGACGTGCAATCAAGAGTCCCGCGAAGGAGAAGATGCCTGTGTCGAACCGGACGCTCAACTCCATGTCGCGTCGACCTTCAAATTAACCATAATCCAGTTTTCCCGGCTTGGCTATTAATTTCTTTTCTGATTGCGCGGGTGGCAAAGCCGATCCGGAATTCATCAACAGTCCGTCAGCCTTCGGCTACACTTCTGTGAAACTTACCCGGTATGGTACTTCACGGCTTTATTCGTACAGCGGTGTTCAGTACAATACCGGCCGCTAAAATAAAGGGTGGTAATATGAGTTCTGTAAATACGTTTTCAGCCGGTCAGCGCTGGTTGAGTAACACTGAGTCTGAATTAGGTTTAGGGGCTGTGCTCAGCGTCGATTTTCGTTCTGTTGAGATACTTTTTCCTGCAACCGGTGACAGCCGTATTTACACGAAGGACAACGCCCCTCTCACCCGTCTTATCTTTACTGAAGGCGACGTCATTACCAGCGAAGAAGGCTGGACTTTACAAATACAAAAAGTAGAAGAAAGCAACGGTGTACTGATTTATCACGGATTGCGTGAGGACACCAAAGAAACGGCGCGACTGCCGGAAACCTTTCTCGACCATCACATCCGGCTGAACCAGCCGGAGCAGCGTTTATTTAACTTTCAAACCGATACCCCAAAGTGGTTCGAACTGCGCCAGAAAGCACTGGAACACCAGCATGCGTACCTGAAATCAGGCACGATTGGCTTGTCTGGTGCGCGGATTGAATTGATCCCTCACCAGTTACATATTGCCTCTGAAGTGGGTAACCGCCATGCACCACGGGTATTGCTTGCCGATGAGGTGGGATTGGGTAAAACCATTGAAGCCGCACTGGTTATTCACCGCCAGTTAAAAACCGGCCGGGCCCAGCGGGTACTCATTGTCGTACCGGATTCCCTGGTCCATCAGTGGCTGGTTGAAATGCTGCGCCGGGTAAATCTTGCCTTCGCTATTTTTGATGAAAGCCGTTGCGATGCGCTGGACGAGTCGGGCACGAACCCGTTTGAGAACGAACAGCTGGTACTGTGCAGTATCAGTTTCTTAAAAGACAATCCTAAACGCCACCAGCAAGCCCTTGATGCCGGCTGGGATTTACTGGTTGTCGACGAGGCCCATCATCTGGCCTGGTCCAAAGATGCGCCTTCTGAAGAATATCAACGCATTGAGGCGCTGGCAGAAATCACCGCCGGCGTTCTGCTGTTAACAGCTACCCCTGATCAGCTGGGACATGAGAGTCACTTTGCCCGACTGCGACTGTTAGATCCTGCCAGGTTCCATGATTACAATCACTTCCTTGAAGAAGAAAGTCAGTACAGTGCACTGGCAGAGGCAGTGTCACCGTTACTCACAGACGAGCCGTTATCTGCTGACGCAAGAGAAAAACTCACGTCTCTCGCGCCTGAGATAACCGGCCGCTACAGCGATATGGATGAACCGGCCACACGTAAAGCCATTCTCAGCCAGCTGATTGATACACACGGCACAGGCCGGTTGTTATTCCGTAACCGTCGCGCCGGTATTGAAGGTTTCCCGGTAAGAATGCTGAACAGCTATCCGTTACCTCTGCCGGAAATGTACGACAGTGCCGTCTGCGGCGGGGAACTCTTCGACGCGTTATATCCGGAGCGCCAGAGCGCGCTGGTTAACAGCTGGACCGATAACGACCCCCGTGTTGACTGGCTACTGGAGTTTTTACCCTCAGTCCGCCCTGCCAAAGTTCTGCTGATTTGTGCCGACAAACGCACCGCACAGCAACTGGGTGAAGTGATCAGAACCCGCAGCGGTATTCGCCAGAGTGTATTTCATGAAGGCATGAGTATTGTAGAGCGGGATAAAGCGGCCCACTATTTCTCCGACCCGGAAGAAGGGGCGCAGATCTTACTGTGTAGTGAAATTGGCAGCGAAGGCCGTAACTTCCAGTTTGCCCATCATCTGGTGCTGTTTGATTTACCGCTTACACCGGACTTACTGGAACAGCGTATCGGTCGTCTGGACCGCATTGGCCAGACAAAAGATATTCAAATCCACGTGCCTTACATCAGTCAGTCTGCCCAGGAAGTGCTGTTGAAATGGTATCGTGATGGGTTAGGTGCTTTCTCACATACCTGCCCCACCGGCTCAGGTGTATTCGAAGAAGTGCAGGCGCAATTGGTGGAAGCCTGTCTTGACCCTGAAAACGAAGCGCTGGTTTCTGAACTGGTTACCACCAGTAAAGCCCTGAATGACACACTGAAAGCCAAACTGGATGCCGGCCGCGATCGTCTGCTGGAATTGAATGCGTCAGGGGAAGGTAAGGTAGACGGGCTGCTCGAAGAAATTGTTGAGCAGGATGCATCTGTTGAGCTGTCCCGCTTCATGGGCCGCCTGTTTGATGCCCTTGGCGTTAATCAGGAAGAGAAAGGTAATGACTGTTTCATTCTGACCCCGTCAGAATCGATGGTTAACCACCTTCCGGGTCTGGATCCTGAAGGTATGACAGTCACCTATCGCCGCCGCGTTGCCACCACGCTTGAGCATGTGCACTTTTTAAGCTGGGACCATCCGCTGGTCCACAATGCCATCGATATGGTATTAACTGATGTACTGGGTAAAGCCAGTGTCGGGTTTATCGCTGATAAAGGTTTGCCGAAAGGGGCATTCTGGCTGGAGTCACTGTTTGTACTTCAGGCAAATGCAGATCGCCAGTTGCAACCGGGCCGCTTCCTGCCGGCAACACCGCTGCGCATTTGTACCGACGGCCACGGTAAACCGGTAGACCTGGTCTTTGATGCCCCCCGTAAAGCCGGCAGAAAAATTGTTCAGCAACTGATTCAGGCATTGCAACAACCGCTGACACTGCACATTGAAAAAGCCACCGCAGCGGCTCAGCAACAAGCGAACCAAATTCAGCATGATGCCATTGAAACCATGCAGGCAACCCTTAGCGCAGAAGCCCGCCGCTTACGGGATTTACAGGCACAGAATCCGTCAATACGGGACAGTGAAATCGAATTTATTGAGACCCAGCTGACGGGCTTAACCGCCGCGCTGCAGTCTGCATCAGTTCAACTGGAAGGGCTGCGTATCGTGGTGAATAATCCGTGAGTATGCCTGCCGGTAAAAAGCCGTTTATTTACAATCCACCCATGTCACCTTATTTGTCACTGGTGTATTACGACAATGACATTGTGGTGGCAAATAAACAAAGTGGCCTGTTAAGTGTGACGGGTATCCAGCCCGCCCACAAAGATGCGCTTATCAGCCGCGTGCAAAAAGTGCTGCCTTCTGCCACCGTGGTTCACCGGCTGGATATGGCAACCTCCGGCATTATGGTAATGGCACTTAATAAAGAGGCTCACCGCCGGCTCTCAAAGCAGTTTCAGGACAGGCTGACGAAAAAGCGTTACTACGCCAGGGTCGATGGCACAGTGGCGGATGATGAAGGAATTATTACCCTGCCACTGATTGTGGACTGGCCTAACCGCCCCAAACAGAAAGTAGACTTTGAGAATGGTAAGCCCTCACTAACACATTACCGTGTTATCAGACGTCTTGACGGAGAAACCTGGGTTGAGCTGCTGCCGGTCACCGGCCGCTCTCATCAATTGCGGGTGCACATGCTGTCACTGGATCATCCCATCCTGGGTGACAGGTTATATGCTCATGATGAGGCCAGAGCGAAGGCTCCCCGCCTTCAGCTCCATGCCGAAACGCTGATCCTGCAACATCCTTCTTCGGGAGAATGGAAACGGTTTACCAGCGATTTGCCATTCATGGACTATCAACCTGACACGCTGCCACTTCCGGGGTCGGACGACATCAACCCGGATTAAGTTTTGCTTTGCACTGCCGATAACCTGTTTAGCCAGATTTGTTAACCGGAGTCCCAGTGTTCCGCTCTATAGTGTGTGTTCTTTTATTGCTGACCGGCAGTACACGGGCCGGCATACTTGCAGACGATATTCGTCAGCAGTATTTGCCGTCTGAGTACGAAACCGTACTCGCCGGTGAAGAAGACATTCCGGTTTTCTCCGCGCAGCCCACCACCACCCTCAGTCGCGGTGTAGCGATTATTTTTATGGATACAGGCTACCAGGGCCTGACCTTACAAAATGCACAGCAACTGGCTGCCAGACTTAATCAGTGGGGCTGGCACACCCGTATTGTACCGTCTCCGGTAAGTTTAAATCCGCCGGCTACAACCCCTGTTACGGAAACAGCTTCCCCTGCGGACAGCACCGGAAATGATGAAGTGCAAAGCAATAGTGATACGCTGAGTGCACTGATGCATCCCAGGGCCTGGGCGGGTTCACCGGTAGCCGATGCCGGTACGAGCCAGACGATGATGGCTTTGATAGCCGGTGCAGTCTTTCGCAGTGTGGATGATGTACCGGGTTTCAGACTGGTGATCAGTCAGGGAATGGGCGCAGCGCAATTTCTTTCCCTGGCCGTTACCGATAATGTGCCCCCGCCTGATGGTCTCGTGGTGATAAGTCCCTACTGGCCCCAGAGCGGCCTGCAGCAAAATATATCAGAGCAACTTGCCAGTACATTGTTTCCGGTACTTGATTTACAGCTGCCGGGATCGACTCCCTGGACTGCCGGAGCCCCTGCTATCCGCCGGACAGACGCCACGAAAGCGCTAAAACTTCACTACCGGCAGAAGCAGTTAGGTGCATCAGTAAATCTCGCCAGCACGTTCGGAAACTCGGCGTTCAGTAACAGCCTCAGCAAAGAAATTTATGGCTGGGTAAATTACCTGGGCTGGTAAAGAACCGGCAAGCGGAAGTCAATGGTGATTTTTTACAAGGAAATCAAAAGCCTGTTTACTTTTGTTTACAAATCACACAAAATACCCGGTTAACGACTATACTAACTAATCATTTGGGTATCAGGCAGCGCCGACTATGCTTTTGTCATTTGTTGATACCAAGGCCGCGCAGCTATGCTTTTATCTTCGCGGTTTTTGGCAAGACGAAATACCACATTCTGAGGTAGAAATATTCTTCTGGGACACTATGGAAGAATGGAGCCTGGTTCATTACGACCTCGATCAGCCATACACTCAAAGAGAACGTGTATTCTGGCATGTACTGCATCAACTTCACTTCTGGTCTGAAGAAAAACTCAAATACGACCCTTTTCTGGTAGAAGAACTGACCACCTGCACCGCTTTTCTGGAAGGCAAAGGTACCTGTCCTCTCGACTGCGTAGGCATCCGTCCCTGAACGACCTTTCACAATTGTTTACGGCGGTTGTGTTTCCTCCCGTTACATGATCAAATACTCTTTTGGTTACTGACCGGTAAGTTTTCTTATGCGTTTTATCCAGTCCTTTGCTGACCGGCGGCTCTTCAGTATTTTCGTATTCGGTATTGCCAGTGGTTTTCCCTGGGTCATGATCAGTTCTGTCATGACTGCCTGGCTAAAAGATGAAGGTTTATCCCGTACAGATATCAGCTTATTCGGCAGTATATTTGCGGTTTATGCGATAAATTTTCTCTGGTCCCCCCTTCTGGATCGTATCCGTCTGCCCTTGCTAGGTCAGCGCAAAGGCTGGATTTTTCTGATGCAGGGTATCATCGTAGCCTGCTGTGTGATGATGAGCATGCTGGACGCCAGTCACTCATTATTCTACGTTGCCCTTTTCGGTCTCAGTATCGCTTTGTGTTCCGCTACTCAGGATATCGCGATTGATGCTTACCGGATCGATATTATTAACGATGATGAAAGAGAGAAACTGGCTGCAGGCTCATCTATGGCTACCGCCGGTTGGTGGACTGGTTACGGCGGTCTGGGCGCACTGCCTTTCTTCATTGCCGACTGGACAGGCTGGGCCTGGAATGACATCTATTTATTGCTGGCCGGCGTAATGGGCACCATTATGATATTCACCCTGTTTGCACAGGAGCCGGTTACAGACCGTGCAGCACAGCTCAAAGCTGCAACAGAATATTATCAGAAGGCCCTGGGCGCTGATCCGCAAAGTGCAGGCTTTGTGCAGAAAGCCGGCGCGTGGTTTTTTGTTACTCTGGCAGAGCCATTCCGCGAATTTTTTACCCGTAACGGAACGCGGCTGGCATTATCACTATTGCTCTTTATCTTCCTGTTTAAAATCGGTGAAGCCTTTCTGGGTCGCATGAGTCTTCAGTTCTACATTGAGCTGGGATTCAGTAAAAGTGAAATTGGCGGATATTCCAAACTGCTGAACTGGTGGGTGACCATTTTGTTTTCTGTCATTGGCGGTATGGTAACCATCCGCTATGGCATCTATCGCGGGTTGTTTATTGCCGGTATTGCCATGGCAGCCAGCAACCTGATGTTTTCACTGATGGCCTGGGTGGGGCCGGATAAAACCTTATTTGCTCTGACGATTATCGTCGACGGTTTCACAGCAGCCTGGAGTACCGTTGCCATGGTCGCATTCATTTCGCTGATGTGTAACCGCACCTTTTCAGCCTCCCAGTACGCGTTAATGGCGTCGTTAAGTGTGGCAGGGAAAAACCTGCTGGCATCAGGCAGTGGTTACATAGTGGATAAGCTGGACGGCGACTGGTCGACCTTTTTCATCATTACCGCCTTGATGGTGATACCCAGTTTATTGTTTTTGCGGGCGATTAAACCCCACATTGTGAAAGCAGAACAGCAGGCACAATAATGCCGGATTACTGGTAATTTGAAATTTAACAACTACGCTTTATAAACATCAACACGTACCTTCATTCATGCTGACCATTGAAGATTTAAAAGGGAAAATCAGGCGAACTTACCTTGTTGCACTAAGTGCTATTGCACTGTTACTCACAGTGTACTTTGCATGGACTCAGCAGTATCTCGTTTCGACCCAAATACAACCTCAGATAATCAATATTGCAGGAAAGCAGCGCATGTTGTCTCAGCGCATCGCATTTCTGCAAAACCTGCTTGTGTCTGAAGATGACCGCGCCCGCAGAGTATCACTGAAGTCGGAGCTTGTTGACCGGACACGGGAGTTTGCCAGAAGCCATGAAGTACTGGTTGCCAGGCAATCTCTGAATGGCTTATTTACCCCCTTATCCGGTGCTCTGGAAACACTTTATTTTTCGAAAGAAAGTGACCTTGATTCCCATGCCCTTGAGTATGCTGACCGGGCTCTGGAACTTGCCAGTATGCCGGATTCTGCTCTGACCTCTGCGTCTCCGGTCAGCCTTTCTGAAGCCACTGAGCTGCTGGAAGATCTCGACCATGCGGTACTGCTTTTTGAACAGCAACTCTCTGCTGAGTTGAGATTTAACCAGTGGATGTTACTGGGAATCTGGTTCATCACTCTGGGCTTGTCTTTGCTCACTGTGTTGTTGCTCTTCAGACCGTTGAAAAATCTGGTGCTGGAGCAATTTAATCTGGTTCAGGAAGCGAAGCGGGATGTGGAATTCGAACGTGAACAAACGAATAAGGTGGTATCCACCAAGGAAGAGTTTTTGGCCAGTATGAGTCATGAATTCCGTTCGCCGATTTCAGCCATTATCGGTGCGTTAGAGCTTATGCCAAACATGCAATCCAGACAGGGTCAGTTGATTCAGAAAGCAGAACAAAGCTGCTATCGCCTGCTTATGCTGACAAGCAACCTGGTGGATAGCATGCAGTCGAAACAAATTGATGAGGTGTTTGTAAATGAAGATTTTGACCTCATCCGGTTACTGGACGATGCGCTCAGCCAGTTTGCTTACAATTGCCAGCAAAAAAACCTGCATTATCAGGTAAAGAACGAGAGTACTCTGCCCCACTATGTGAACGGAAACTCATCCAGTCTGATTAAAGCACTCAAAAATATTCTGGATAATGCGGTTAAATTCACTCCTGAAGGCTCAGTATCAGTATACAACCGTCTGTCTGTCAGTGACGGAAAGCTGCTGTTGACGATTCGTGTGGTTGATACCGGCATCGGCATCCCCGAAAGCGACCTGCATAATATATTTCAGCGCTTCTACAAGGCTCACGGCAATTCAAGGTTATACAGCGGAGCAGGCGTGGGATTATATGCATCCCGCACTTTGGTGGAACAGGCGGGCGGCACTATCACGGTTACCAGCGCACTTCATAACGGGTCGGAGTTTACGTTGAATGTACCGCTCAACGCAGCCAAAGGTGATACCCGCGAGGCGAAAAAGCCTGTATCGTCCTCAAAATTTGCCGTTGTTGATGACCAGGAAATCACCCGCATTCACTTATCCCACATGATTGAGAGTGAAGGCTATCACGTTGATACCTACCTGTCGGGTGCTGATTTGCTGGCCAATCAGGATAAACTGAAAACCTATGACGGCATCATCACCGACTATTACATGCCGGGTATTAATGGCGCTGAATTAGCCAATTATCTGCAAGCTATGCTGGGTGAGCGGATGCCTCCGGTCATTATGGTTTCGGCTGCGCCGCAAATTGCCAATATTATTGCCAACTCCAACATTCCGGCCTGGCAGGTGTTTGTTAAACCCATCGACAGGAACCGTTTTATCGACTCCATTCACCATCTGAGTCTCAATAAAGGCAAATCTTTCAGTCAGTCAGACAAAGTCAGTGTGCTTATCGTCGAGGACGAGCCTATTAATGCTGAGATCCTGCGGGATATGGTGGAAAACCTGGGCTATGACGTTACCCTTGCAGAGGACGGTGAGAGCGCACTGTCGAGAGCCGGCGAGGAAGAGTTCAGTATTATTTTACTGGATCTCAATTTGCCGGATATGAGCGGCTTTGAAGTAGCAACAATACTCAAAGAACGTGGCTGCAAATCCCATCTGGTGGCCGTTACGGCCAGTGCTTATGAAAGCGATAAACAACGCTCAATGGAAGTAGGTATGCGTTACCATCTGGTGAAGCCGGTCGCCTATCAGGAACTGAAAAATACCATGAAGCTGCTGCTGGCGGTGTCTTAACCCTGCAACTGCCCTATTTGCTCTTCGTTTTCGTGATGCCATACAGATACCCGGTTACGGCCACTATTCTTAGACATATATAACGCCTGGTCGGCTTCTTCCAGCCATGCCATAGAAGAATTGACCGGTTTGCGGAATTCACTGAGGCCGATACTGACTGTGAAGCAGATTTGATGCCCTTCATGATCAATCACCATGGCTTCCGCCAGCCGGCGGATGCGCTCAGCAACCTTAAGCGCGTTTGATGCAGTTGAATCCACCAGGATCACCGCAAACTCCTCCCCGCCGTAACGACCGGCCAGATCGGTTTCACGGATACTTTTCTGGATAACTCTGGCCAGCGTTTTTATCACCAGATCACCGGCCTGGTGCCCGTAGGTATCATTGATTTTTTTGAAGTGGTCAATATCCAGCATACAGGCTGTCGATACAGTTTCACGGCGCTGAGACAACTTAAACAGACTATCAAACCGCTCCTGCCAGTAGCGACGGTTGAATAAACCGGTCAACCCGTCCACCCGGCTCATATGCTGTAATTCGTCATTCAGACGCTCTACCCGAAGCTTACTCAATGCCTGATCTGTTACGTCATACACCAGCATACACAGCTTGTTTACCGTGCCATCCGGTGAAGAAAGCGGAAACATGGTCACGTTCTGGAACATGTAAAGGGCATCAGATGTAATAGGCCGGCTCGTGCTGAAGCGGAACAAATACGGACGCTGCTCCCAGATAATAAAGACAGGGGTCTTCAGATTGAAAACCGGGTCAGCTTTACTTCTGAGCCACTGTTCATCTATCTCATCAAACAAAGAAAAAAGCTTTTTACCGCTAACCTGACCCGGCCGCAGATCGGCGTGATTCTCCATAAACTGATTCCACACTTCGATGGTGAAATCTTTGTCCATTACCACTATGCCCACCTCAACAGAACTCAAAAGATCCTGTTGCCAGTGCATACTAATCAGTTCATCAGAAATCATGCTACATATTCCTCATCGACCAGGCGGGAATAAATCTTGGCCATCGATTGCTCCGGAAACAGTAACAACAGATCAAAACGGATATCCCGGCTTTTGATGGCATAGGCAATTTCAATCGCCATGACTTTCCCCCAGCGACTCGCATTATTATTCAACATACTTTCAAACCCGCTGTGCTGTCCCAGCAATATGGGATGACTATGGCTGAAGGTTACATTCAGTTGGGCAGATAATGCGTTAAGACAGGCACCGGTAAGAATATTGGATACGTCCATTAACGCTTCGAGTTGCTGATCTTCTGTGGCGACCTGGTCGTTGTAATTCAGCAGCCGGATAATATTTTCCATTTTGGTGTCACTGAAAATCACCAGTGCTTCACCCTTAATGCCCGCGCTGGTAAAACCTTTGGAAACGGCTGAAACCCGCTGATTCTGATGTGCTTCAGCCAGCGCCATATGCAGTTCTGTGGCTTCAATGACATTAACATTGGGAATAGGCAAATCGATAAATTCACCGAGCAACCGGGCAAGGCTCTCACCGGCCTGCCCCATGGCAACATTTACCAGTTCGCGGTAGGCATCCAGTTGCTCATCTGCGGTATTTTTTTGCGTGCCGGCCAGTTGCAACGTTCGGTTCTGCGCACTGCTGTCACCGCTGTAAATACCGTACTGACGCAATAAGGCAGTGAGTTTCTGGTTGTCCATCGGCTTGCGGATAAAATCCAGCGCCCCCAAAGCTACCATGCGTTCCCGCGCTTCAGGCTGTACATCACCGGACACCACAATCACCAGACAAGGCAAATCCTGTTCACGGATGGCTTTCATGGTTTCATAGCCATCCATCACCGGCATGTTTAAATCAAGAAACATCACATCGGCTTTGCCTGCACGGATTGCGTCAAGGGCTTCCTGACCGTTACCGGCAAACGAAATACTCACATCCCAGCCATCAGGAATGGAACGGGCCATTTGCTTGCGTGCGAAGCCTGAGTCATCGCAAATCAGTACCGGTGTGGTCATTTCTGCCCCTTAAATAGCAACAGGCGCTTTAATGTGCGGATGAGCCTGGTAATTTACCAGTTCAAAATCATCAAACTTGAAACCGAACAAGTCTTTCACTGCCGGGTTTATGTTCATTTGCGGCGATGGAAACGGCTCTCTGGCTAACTGGATCTCTGTTTGTTCCAGATGGTTGGAATACAGATGAGCATCACCCAGGGTATGAATAAATTCACCGGGTTCCAGATCACATACCTGCGCCACCATCAGAGTCAGTAACGCATAGCTGGCAATATTGAAGGGTACACCCAGGAACACATCACCGCTGCGCTGATATAACTGGCAGGACAATTTACCGTTCAGCACATAAAACTGAAACATGGTATGACACGGCGGCAAAGCCTGTCTGCCGTTGGCTGCATTTTCTTTGGGCGAAACAGACGTATCAGGTAATACGGCAGGATTCCATGCACTGACAATCAACCGGCGGGAATCGGGATTACTTTTGATTTGCTCTACTACGTCTTTAATCTGATCGATTGTGGTGCCGTCTCCGGCATCCCAGCTGCGCCACTGATGGCCATAAACCGGCCCCAGCTCGCCCTCATCTGTTGCCCATTCATCCCAGATTGAAACACCGTTTTCTTTGAGATAACGAATGTTGGTTTCACCTTTAAGAAACCATAACAACTCATGAATGATAGACTTCAAATGACACTTTTTGGTTGTGACCAGCGGAAACCCTTTCGCAAGGTCGAAACGCATCTGATAGCCAAATACACTTAACGTGCCGGTACCCGTACGGTCTTCTTTTTTTACGCCATGCTCTTTCACATGACGCATCAGTTTGAGGTATTCTTTCATACTTGCTTTTTCTTATGATTGTTCTGATTTTTGTACCGGCGATTTACGCATGTAAGTCCATACCATCAGGCCGGCGCCGAGCAGGATCATGGGAACACAGAGTAGTTGCCCCTGGCTCAGACCCACGGAATACAAACCGATGTGCTGATCCGGCTCACGGAAGTACTCAACGATGAAGCGGAAACAGCCGTAACCGAGCAGGAATAAACCGCCTACCGCACCCGTAGGACGCGGCTTCGCAGAAAACAGCCAGAGAATAGTAAACAGTAACACACCTTCAAGCGCGAACTCATACAATTGAGACGGGTGACGGGGCTGCTCTCCTGCGCCGGGAAAAATAATCGCCCAGGGCACGTCGGCAGGACGCCCCCATAATTCGGCATTCAGGAAGTTACCTATTCTGCCGGCTCCAAGACCAATGGGGACAAGAGGCGCAACAAAATCACCGATTTGCAGGAACGTGGCGTTCATTCTCTTTGCCTGCCATGCCAGTGCAACCAGTACCCCCAGAAGCCCGCCATGGAAAGACATACCACCTGTCCATATTCTGAAAAGATAAGTAGGATCTTCCAGGAACATACCGAACTGATAAAACAGTACATAGCCGATACGACCACCTAAAATCACCCCCACGAATCCCCAGAACAGCAGGTCGCTCAACTGGTCACGGGTCCAGTTAGTTTGTGACAGGCGTTTTTGCGCCAGCATATATGCAGCCACAAAACCCACAAGGTACATCATACCGTACCAGCGCACACTCAACGGGCCGATGCTAAATATAACCGGGTCTATGTTGGGAAAGACCAGATAACTACTTTCTGCCATGGTTTATTCTATTCCTACAATCATTCTTATACTTACCAGCACCAGCAGGCAGGCGAGCATTTTCTTCAATAAAACAGTATTCATCCGCTGACCCAGACGGGCGCCGATATTGGCGGTAAATACCGAGGTACACACAATACCTAAAGTTGCCGGCCAATACACGTAACCTATCGAGTTTTGCGGAAGTCCGTCGACGGCTGAACCGGTAAGTATAAAGCTGGCGGTCCCAAACAGTGCGACGACCAGTCCGCTGAATGCTGCGCAGCCGATTGCCTGCCGTACATTCACCTGAAACCACACCAGTGCCGGTACCAGCAGAGCGCCACCGCCAATGCCCATTAATGCACTGACACAACCGGTTCCCGCGCCCACAGAAACCAGTGCGGGTTTACCGGCTTTATGAGAAGAGACCTGTCTGCGGCCAAATACCATCTGTGCAGCCACTGCTATTACCAGCACCGCAAAGATATTTTTCAATGTATGTCCCGATATAGCGCTGGCGACGTGAGCGCCGGCTATGGCCCCGAAGGCAATACCAATACTGCTCCAGATAACAATATGACGGTCGAGATTACCCAGTTTGTGATGGGCCAGCGCGGAGGATAACCCGGTAAAAATAATGGTCGATAACGAGGTGGCAACAGCCATAGGCATAACGGTATCGGTATTTACGCCAAGGAAGTGTACCAACAGGTAGGAAAGACAGGGAACGATAATAAGACCGCCGCCGATGCCGAGCATCCCGGCGAGCAGGCCAACAACCAGGCCTAAGGCCATACAGCAAAAGAAAAGTATTAAAAAAGGGTCCATGCGCCGCATCCGGATTGACGAGGCGCGTAGCGTATCACAGAACCATGACGATTTGTGTTTCTTGACACCGGCTGCAACTATTCTCCCAGATCTGTCACTGCAGCAACCAGCTCCTGAAGACTTTGCGTGACTTCATGAAGGTTGGTGGCTATCTTATTCAGTGCATCTTTTTCGTCACTGGCGCTGGAGTCGATTAACGACATCTGTGAGGTAATTTGCTCAATCAACGCGTTATTATTATTCACCACATTCTCAATTTCACCGGTGGCCTGACTTGCACGGCCAGCCAGCGAGCGCACCTCATCTGCAACGACAGCAAAGCCCCGGCCAGCCTCTCCGGCGCGGGCTGCTTCAATAGCGGCATTCAGAGCCAGCAAATTAGTCTGTTCTGATATGGAGCGGATAGTACTCACAATGTTGCGGATATCTGTTGCCTGACCGCTTAACTGAGCACTACTGTTCAATGCTTCAACAACACGCTCACAAATTTGTACAGATAAAGCCTCGGAATGTTCCAGCGCGGCGGTAGCCTCTGCGGACGCTTTTGAGGTGCGTTCGCTCGTAAGTGAAGCAAGTGCAATAGTGTCGTGGGCAGAAGTAACACGTGCGGTAATGTCAGTAGCAAACTTGATCACCTTTTCGACGCGTCCCTGTTGGTCAAATACTGGGTTATATGTCGCTTCCAGCCAGATTTCGTTGCCCTTGCCATCAATTCGCTTGTATTTGCCGGACTGAAAAGTACCGCTGGCCAGACGCTTCCAGAAATCAGGATGGTTACGGTAGAATACATCATCGCAGAACATTTTATGATGCTGGCCGGCAATTTGATCGAGGCGGTAATGCATAGCATCCAGGAAGTTCTGATTGGCTGTGACGACTGTGCCGTCCGGCAAAAATTCGATCACTGCCATCGAACGGTTTAATGCTTCGAAAAGGGCTTCTTTATTTTGCCATTCGTTGTGGCTTTCGGTGACATCTTTCGCCAGTTTGACGATTTTTATGATCCGGCCGGTTTTGTCTTTAACAGTAAAATAGGTAGCTTCCAGCCATACAGCTTCACCGGCACTGTTCCGGCGTTCAAAACGGCCACGGTTTGCACGGCCACTGGCCAGTTCCCGCCAGAATGACTGGTATTCGGGTGACTCACTCACCGTTCCGGGACAGAAAATCCGGTGATGTTTATTCACCACGTCACTTTCCCGCACGCCAAGCAGTCTCTCATAGATGGCATTGGCGGATAAGATAGTACCGTCCGGCGTGAAGGTAATCATGCCGATGTTGTCTTCAATGGCCTGCAGAGCCAGAGCCTTTTCTTCTGCTGCGGTATTTACCTGCGGGAGGGGGTCGACGCGCTTTCTTCCAAACATCATACGATTCCTTACGTATTAGGATTTTCTCATCTGATTGAGAATCATAAAACAAGAATGAGAATCGTTTAAGTCGAATCGGGCATAAGTAACATTTGTTTAGTAATAACAAGGAGATAAATGGTTACTTTATGAGCCTGCCCGTACCAGACCACCCAGCCCGCGCTGTTCCAGATATTGATTGATATAAACAAACACTTCTTCATGAGTACTTGCTGTCAGGGTTTTAATAAGCAGTTGTTTAGACTCTTCCAGAGAAACGTTGCGTACCACCCAGTTTATTTTGCGCAGGTTGTGGGCGTTCATACTTAATTTGCGGTAACCCATTCCCATAAGCAGAATGGAACCGCCCGGTTCACCGGCAATCTCTCCGCAAACAGTAACCGGTACCTGATTGGCATCCGCCTGCTTAACGATATCATACAGAGCACTGAGCACCGCCGGGTGGTAACTGTTATATAAACTGGCCACACGGGTATTGTTTCTGTCCACCGCCAGCAAATATTGCGTTAAGTCATTACTACCGACAGAGAAGAAATCTACCTGTCTGGCCAGCTGTGGCAACTGATAAAGTACCGAAGGCACCTCCAGCATAATACCCAGCTTCGGACGTTCAAGCAGTACATCCATGTCTTTAACTTCATCACTGATTTCAAAGAAAGCCTGGTCGATAAGACGCCTTGCCTCCTGAACTTCCGCGACGGAGGAGATCATTGGCAGCATGATTTGCAGATTCGTTAAACCAATACTGGCCCGCAACATTGCCCGCACCTGTACCAGAAAAATCTCCGGATGGTCCAGCGTCAGTCTGATCCCCCGCCAGCCAAGAAACGGATTTTCTTCGTTAATCGGAAAGTAAGGCAAAGGTTTATCACCGCCGACATCCAGCGTACGCATGGTGATTGGCTGTTCCGGTGAGGCCATCAGGATTTGCCGGTACAGTTCTACCTGCTCCTGCTCAGACGGGAACCGCTCTCTGAGCATGAACGGAATTTCGGTACGGTAAAGGCCAATGCCGTCAGCATTAGCAAATTGTGTCGCTTCGATCTCCGCCGATAACCCCGCATTCACATAAAGCGCAATGCGACAGCCATCCTGCGTTTTACATACCTGCCCTGCTTCAGCATCAATACGCTCAGACAAGGTCGCTTCTTCAGCAATCAGCTGGGTAAATTCATTACGGATGGTTTTTTCCGGCGAAATAATCACTTCACCGGCGTAGCCGTCAAGCAGGATTTCTTTACCGTTCAGCAGCGCCGGGGAGACGTTCTGGCATCCCATAACCGCCGGCACCCCCATGGCTCTGGCGAGTATAGCGGCGTGGGAGTTGTTCGACCCGCGGATAGAAATGATGCCTTTAAGGTAAGCCCGCGGAAACTCTGCCAGCATAGAGGCGCTGACTTCTTCAGCAACCAGAATACTGTCGCCTTTTACCTCGTTATTAACCGGCGTCTTGCCTTTATTGTCGTACAGAATATTCAGCAGGATCCGGTTCGACAGGTCAACAATATCAATTGCCCGCTCCTGCATGTAAGGATCTTCCATATTCTGGAATTTAGCGGCGTAATCTTCCACCACCATTTTCAGCGATGAGGCTGCATCCCACCCTTCACGGATTTTCGCTTCGACTTCGCGTCCCAGACTGTTGGCGTCAAGCAAATGATGATAAAGCTGAAAAATGGACTTCACGTCATCGGGAATTGCTTCATCCAGACGACCGGATAAATCATCAACGTGCTTACGGGTAAGTTCTACACCTCGCCGGTACAGACGGATTTCCAGATCTTTATCAGTACAGCGTTTTACTACCCAGTTACGGAGGGAAATTGAACTGTCTGTGGAATAACCAGTACCCACAGCCAGGCCGGGAGAGCCGGCAATACCGCGCACATTTTTTTGTCTCGGAACAGATTCCACTGCCGCATTCGGCGTAAGTGCACCGCGGATATCCGCATTGGTGATTTCAAGCGCAAGTTGGGTAGCCAGTGTGACGAGGAATGCTTCTTCGTCTTCGCCGAAACGGCGCATGGCTTTTTGCTGCATGGTGATCACGCCCAGCACTTTGCGCTGATGGATGATCGGTGTACCAAGGAAAGCGTTGTAGTTTTCTTCTTTTACTTCTGGATAATGCTTAAAGCGGGGATGTTGATGCGCATTTTCTATATTCAGCGGTTCTTCACGCTGCCCCACCAGACCTATTAAGCCTTCGGAGAATCCGATGCGGACCAGTTCCACCGCATCAGGGTGCAGACCATCTGTGGCTTTAAGCACGAAATCCTGCTTTTCATAATCAGCAAGATAGATAGAGCAGGAGTCCACCTGCATCGTATGCTTAACCCGGGACGCAAGACGAAACAAAGCCTGATCCAAATCCGGGATCTGGTTCATTTCCTGTACGATGCGTTTTAACGTGGTGAGTATGTTCCCGGTTCCAGCCACGAAGATGCTCTCCTGTTTAACCGCTACGCCGGCGCTTGCGGTTACGTTTGTTGGGTTTCCCCGGCGGATTGTTTTGCACGCGTTGACCCGCGGGCATTGTAACACCGGCAAATTCTTTCATCACCTTACGGTATACATCCCGTTTGAAAGACACGACATTTCGGATGGGATACCAATAACTCACCCAGCGCCAGTCATCAAATTCAGGATGACCACTTTTGAGCACATTGACATCTTTTTCCTGGCAATCTAACTGAAGCAGAAACCACTTCTGTTTTTGCCCGATACATACCGGAGAACTGCCCTGGCGAATTAATCGCTTTGGCAATTTGTATCGCAACCAGTTGCGGGTAACACCTAAAACAGTAACGTCTTTTTGCGTTAACCCTACTTCTTCGTGCAACTCCCTGTACATAGCTTGTTCTGCAGTTTCCCCTTCATCAATTCCGCCTTGTGGAAACTGCCATGAATGCTGACCATAACGCCTTGCCCAAAACACCTGACCCATTTTGTTGCAAATCACTATGCCCACATTCGCACGGAATCCGTCGGCATCTATCACATAGACTCCCGGGCACGATAAACTTTTCTATTTCTGCATTCTTCCATAAACTATAGCCCTTTCAAAGCATTAATCCTAATTCAGCAAATATTACCCGGAGAGTCTCTTGCAGCCACCCGATACCGCCCCCGCTACACCGGAAGAGTTACTGGCACGCAGCTACCGGATTGCCGGCTTGTCACTGGGCGAACTGGCAGAGCTGGCGCATGTTGCCATTCCGGAAAATCTGCAACGGCATAAGGGCTGGCCGGGTATGCTGATAGAAAAATGGCTGGGAGCTACAGCTGGGTCTAAGCCTCAACAGGACTTTCCGGAACTCGGTGTAGAGCTGAAAACGATTCCTATTGACGGAAATTTTAATCCGCTGGAAACCACGTATGTTTGTTACGCGCCGCTGATAAGTAAACCTGGTACCACCTGGCAAACATCTAATGTGCGCAATAAGCTTCAACAGGTTTTATGGGTGCCGCTGGAAGGTGACCGCGCCATCCCCCTCGCTCAGCGACGTGTTGCCACGGCATTTTTCTGGCAACCGGACGCCCGGGAAGACGCCATCCTGCAAAAAGACTGGGAAGAACTCACAGAAATGATTGTGCTGGGAGAAGTGGAAAAAATCACTGCGCGTCTTGGTCAGGCACTCCACATCCGGCCTAAGGCTGCCAGTGGCAATGTGCTGACAGATGCCTTTGATGCTGACGGACAGAAAATAAAAACCCGCCCCAGAGGATTCTACTTACGTACCTCGTTTACCGGCGCAGTATTGCACCGCCACTTCACCTGATATCTGCCTTTTCAGGCCGGCAGGTGACAACGCGCAACAGACTATCTTTGCTTGCGCATGTGGTTCATCATGACACCACTCAGAAACTGTTCTGAATGCACACCGAGACGTTTTGCCTGCGCCGCCAGTGAGTCATCGCTACCGATAAGCTCATTTTTGGCATAGGCCAGACGGTACTGGTAAACAAAGCTTCTGAAATCTCTTTTTTCCAGTAACCTCAGCGCAATCACCAGGGTAGTGGGATCCACATGGCACTGACCGGCAAAGGCTTTGAGCTGCAAACCCGGGGATTTAAACGCTTCTGCATCCGTCATTGTCTGCTCAGCCTTAACCAGCGCCTCCCGCATGATGCACTGTTCGGCTTTTAAATCGTCAAGGCGGTGATAATCCAGCGGCGACGGAGACGTATGTTGCGGACGAATAACCGCAATAAACGTTTGCAATAAGGCGATAGCAAACAGCAGGTTAAACAATGACTGCCAGAAGTGAATATCGAAAAAACCGAATGCACCGGCTGTGACCAGCAAAATACAGCAGAATGCCAGACCAACAGTAACTCCCATAGCACCGCCGAGCCACTGTACACGAAATTCCCGCACATCAGCCACCTGAGATGACAGGTAACGGTGGTAATTCTGTATCAGTTCGGTGATCAGGATCCCGAGTACCAGAATACCGAACCCGGTGACCATATAAACCAGATAGATATGCCAGTTGTCCAGCGGATGACCTGTGGGAGAAGAGACCAGCCATTGCGCTTTTTCTTCAGCGCTGACAAACAATAAAGGGATTTCCGCCAGCAGCGCCAGGGCGACCGGCAACCACAGTAACAATTTAGAAGGTCTGGCATTATCAATAACCAGCAGTTTGACACTACGGTACAGTAATGTGAGTGAAAGCAATGGGGTAAATACAGTGAGCACCGACAGTCCGGCGGCATCCTGTCCGAAGGCACGTAACCATTCATCGGTGAGAATGAATGGCCACACTATCATGGCTGCCAGCACCCATGGCGCACCGGAAACACGGTGTTTTTCCCTGAAGAACTGAACCAGTACCACCAGGTAGAGCAAAACCAGCACGAAAAGGGTGTAGCGATGCAACATAATGTATTTCTACCTCACTTCCTTCAAGTAACGTTGTGCGACCAGACAGCCTGCTTACCAGTATACGTCGCCCTGCATACCGGCTTGTCTGGTTCTCTCCATGACATGCATCAAATTAGCAATCTTATCATCCACCCAACTGAATACATCTGACAGTTCGTCCAGCTCAGATTCAGTAGCAAGGGCCCGCAGCATCATTAACGCTTTTAATTCGTCAATTCCGGTAAGAATGTCTAACCATGGCGCCCGGAAATGATGCCGTTCTTCATCAAATAAATCAGCCAGCAGAAAACCATTCCACAAGGTTTGTCTCAGCAGTACACCAATGGCCAGATAATTTTCGGGTGTCATTGTTCTGCTGCCCGGCATGGTTTGTTGTACCGTTTGCCAGCCCTGAGATAACCACCCCTGCGCATGTTCCATTACCGGCAGACTGTATGCAGTTGAATGCTGGCGCCAGGGTTTTTCCTGCAATAACTGAGCAACTAATACTTTTAACGTATTAGTTTGTTTACTGTACAGTATTTCATCAGGTGTGTGTGCATGAATTAACCCGGCTTTTCTGCCCTGCAAATAACTGGTCAGTGCCGGATAACGACTCAGGCATTTATTAAACAGACTCTTTTTCGACAACAGATAGCGAAGGCTCTGCAGATCATCCTGCCATAACCAGACTTGCATATATTTCATCAGCAACTGATGCACTGACAATAATTGCGGGCATTGCAGAACAGGCAGATACAAAGATACTGTCTGCAACAACAGGCGTGCACTTTTAACGATTTCGCCGAGCATCTTCACAGACCCGGTTTCGAAATACAGATGCTCATGTTTCTGCCAGTGAGACAATGCTTGCTGCACTGCCCGGCAGAAAGCCTCTTCGGTTGATGTACCCTGCTCCAGCTTTAAATAAGGCTGCATTTGAGAAATAACCGGCGACAGCCCGTTAAGCAACTGGTAGCCCTGCGCAGCTTTAGACACGTCGCTCAGGCGCACAGGCGTGTTTTCTGTGATCAACTTTGCCAGTGTAAACAGATGAGAGACTTCGCCCTGTTTCAGTTCCAGCTCAATCTCATGGATGGGAGAGCTGTTCTTACCCGTACTGGCTTCACCTTCGTCAATCACTACTTCTACACATGCGCCGTCCCATTCAACATCGAACGCGGTTCTTACGAAATGGGTACTGAACTGGCGCTGCAAGTTGTCGTTTACCTGCTCAATCTGCCAGCCTTCCGGCCAGACATCCCCGGGAAACAGGCGCAAGTCCGGCTCAGCACCGTCAAGGGCCACATTGTACTCGGCACGCTCATGCAAACCGCCGCTGACTTTGCCATGGGTTTTCATGGTCTGTTCAAAACGGCCATTGTTACCACGGACGCGGAAGCCCATCTTTTCCTGCTGGAAAAGGTGGTCTGCGGTATCGTAA
Organism: Alteromonas sp.; assembly: GCF_984505615.1. Taxonomy (NCBI): domain Bacteria; kingdom Pseudomonadati; phylum Pseudomonadota; class Gammaproteobacteria; order Alteromonadales; family Alteromonadaceae; genus Alteromonas; species Alteromonas sp. Next base: position 31,099 of record NZ_CFHOXV010000030.1, read on the forward strand.
TAATCGTTCTGCAAGCGCATTTCCGGCTCACGGGAAATGCTGAAACCAGCCTGCTCAAAGGCAGGCAGCACTTTTTCGACAAATGCAGGTAAAGCATTGTCGCGGGTAACAAATTTTATTTCTATTTCCGACATAGAGAAAAAGGCAGGTCGGTAAGTGTCAGTATTCCGACACAATACCTTCGTATAATATTTTTCGCAACGGATGATCACCTTACAAATGTGCAAACGTAGTGAACTGTCAGCCGGGTTGCCGGTCCAATGTGGCGGGTACGCTTGCCTTTCAGGTTTGCAGCCAATAACATCACACAGTTTCTTAAAACAACTACGGACGCACTATGTTACGAAAATGGCTGACCATCGCATTAATTGGTCTTTCAATCCAGGTTTTCGCACAGGAGGATTCCATTGAAGAATCTCTGCAGCTGGAAGCTTCTTCTTCAAATTATATCCGCGACGATCTTTTCGTATTTCTTCATACGGGTGCGGGCCGGAACTACCGGATTTTAGGCTCTGTGGCCGCCGGAACGCCCATTACTGTACTGGACAGAAATAACGAGACAGAGTTTACGCAGATAAAAGATAACGAAGGCCGCACTGGCTGGGTAGAAACCCGTTTTATCAGTAATGAAATGTCTTATGCCGAGAAAATTCCGTTGCTGACCCAGCGCCTGGCTGACAGCGAAGCCGGCGTACAGGGTTTACAGTCAGAGAATGAAAGGCTGAAACAGCAACTGAACGCGACCCGTCAGGAACTGAAACAACTTCAGGACGAAACCGGCGATCAGACAACTCAGATTACCCGTCTTACCAATAAGCTGGAACAGCAGAGTAAAGATGAGATGATCAAGTGGTTTACCTGGGGCGGTATTGTTGCCGGTGGTGGCGTACTGCTTGGCGTGATCCTTACCTTCCTGCCGAAGAAGCGTCGTCGTAACGACGAATGGATGTAAGCCGGACAAAACCAGCAACGCCATTTTATTTAAGATTAAAAAAAACCGGTTCCGTTTTTTTAACGGGACCGGTTTTTTGTGGTGTTTACGACAGACCTTAAGGACTTACTCGTCGTCTTCCACCAGCGTCATCAGCGAAGTATTACCGCCGGATGCGGTGGTATCAATACTGATGGTTTTCTCGGTAAGCAGACGTTGGATCAGGTTATCGTTATATTCTGCGGTAATTACCGGCAGAATAGCGCCCTTGCGGGAAGATAACATGGCCGCAATCTGAGCAGTACGTTCAGTGTGAGAATCCACCACCACACCGGCCAGATGTTCGTGCATAAGTAAGTCATTTAAATGACTTAATCTTGCTACCTGGAATACTCCCTCAGCGGCACCGGTTTTATTAAAGTGCTTCTGGAATTCCAGCGCTTCTTCATAAAACAGATCAGATACTACTGATACCACTACGTTACCGGTTGCCAGTGCAGTCACGATAGACAACGTCCAGTATTCGAATGTCACGCCTTTATCGGCGAAACAAACCAGTACACCACGGGGTTCAAGGTAAAGCTTGTTAGACTCACCAGTCGGCCCCGGCAGCTGTGTGGGTTTGGACAATGTGCGTTCAACCGTTGTCAGTTGCTGACGGGCGGTTGCCAGGGTGCGGTTTAAGTCATCCGCCAGTTCATCAACAATGTCGACTCTGGCAAGTTTTGCCAGTAACTGACGCACCATAGAGATACGGTCGTTCAGCGGAGTATGTCGCCATTGCGCCTCAACATTAACACCCTGATTCATCAGGCGGGTTGCAGCTTCGGCATCCTGCTTCTCACCGGATAATGCAGCATCCAGATTATCGATATCGTCGACCTGAGAAGGCTTCGGTGTAGCACGTTCCTGCATCAGACGGCGCAGATAGTTTGGACCGCCGGCTTTAGGCCCGGTACCGGATAATCCCCGTCCGCCGAATGGCTGTACGCCGACGATGGCGCCAATCATATTGCGGTTGACATAAACGTTACCGGCACGGCTGCGGGCGGCCAGTTCGTTTGCCCTTTCTTCAATACGGGAGTGAATGCCCATTGTCAGGCCAAAACCGGTGCTGTTGATCTTGTCCACCACTTCGCCGATCTCTTTACCTTTAAAGCGGACGATATGAATGACCGGACCGAAAACTTCACGCTCCAGCACATCAATACTCTTAATCTCGTACAGAGTTGGCGGGAAGAAATACCCGTCATTGCATCCTTCCGGGATCTTGCACTGGTAAAGCAATTTACCTTTATCCTGCATCGCTTCTTCATGCTGTTTCAGGCTGTTGAAAGCTTTTTCGTCAATCACAGGACCTACGTCAGTACTGAGAAGGGCCGGATCGCCGATACTCAATTCCTTCATCGCGCCGATGAGCATGTCAGTTAAATCATCAGCAATGTCTTCCTGAACGTAAAGCACCCGCAATGCAGAACAGCGCTGACCGGCGCTCTGGAAGCCAGAATGAACCACATCATCCACCACCTGCTCAGGCAAGGCCGTTGAATCAACAATCATACAGTTCTGACCACCGGTTTCAGCAATCAGAGGAACCTGCTCACCGCCCCGCTCTGCCAGTAACTGGGAAATCAACGTACCGGTTTGGGTTGAACCGGTGAACATCACCGCTTTAATGCGCTCATCAGGCAGTAATGTACTGCCGACATGCTTGCCGGGCGCAATAATCAGTTGCAGAGCATCTTCCGGCAGACCCACTGTGTGCATAATTTCCAGCGCACGTTTAGCGATCATACTGGTTTGTTCAGCAGGCTTCGCCACCACCGTATTACCGGTCGCTAACGCTGCCACCACCTGACCTAAGAAAATCGCCAGCGGGAAGTTCCAGGGACTGATACACAACACAACACCACGGGGAACAAAACGCTGATCCTCGTCCAGCTCACGGGCGCGGACGGCATAGTAACGACAGAAATCCACAGCTTCACGGACTTCGTCGATACTGTCCTGCGTAACTTTACCTGCTTCACGGATACAAATGGCAATCAGTTCGCCCATATGCCGCTCAAGAGCAAAAGCTGTGCGTTCAAGAATGTCCGCCCGTTCTTCCACAGAACGTTTTGACCAGGCCGCAAAACCGTTGTGGGCTTTGTCCAGCGCTTCTGTCATTTGTTTTTGTTCTGCATAATGATGGAAACCCACCACATCAGATTTATTGGCAGGGTTCAGAACTGCCGTAGCCCCTTCCGGTAATTTACCGTCAGTTACCACATAATAATTTTTCCAGCGGGCCAGTTCATGCTGAAGCGCGTGCACGGCGTTAACATCAGTGAGGTCGAGACCGCGGGAGTTGTCACGCTCCGGCGCGTACAGATCCCGTGGGGCACTGATTTGCTTGTTGTAACGGGTTTTAAGACGCTGGGTTTTTTCAACCGGGTCTTCCAACAGTGATTCAACCGGCTTTTCATCATCAACAATTGCGTTAACGAAAGATGAGTTCGCCCCGTTTTCCAACAGGCGGCGAACCAGGTAAGCCAGCAGATCTTCATGCTCACCCACCGGCGCATATACCCGGCACTGAATTTTTTCCTGCGTCACGACCTGGTCGTACAGGGTGTCGCCCATACCGTGAAGACACTGGAACTCAAACCCGTCTTTGTCATCACCGGCCAGTTCAATGATCACCGATGCGCTGTACGCATTGTGGGTAGCAAACTGAGGGTAAATCGAATCACGGTAGTCCAGCAAGCGGTTAGCACAGGCATGGTAAGACACGTCAGTCGAGGACTTCCGTGTAAATACAGGGAAACCGTCCACACCGGCCTGCTGGGTCATTTTAATTTCTGTATCCCAGTAAGCGCCTTTAACCAGCCGCACCATCATGCTGCGGCCCACTTCCAGTGTCAGCGTGCGTAACCATTCAATAACATGAATAGCCCGCTTCTGATAAGCCTGAACTGCCAGACCAAATCCTGTCCAGCCCTCAAGGTCCGGGTCGCGGAACACGGTTTCGATGACGTCCAGAGAAATGTCCAGACGATCCGCTTCTTCAGCGTCAACAGTCAGGCCAATGTCGTACTCTTTCGCCATCATACACAGGGCTTTCAGCTTGGGCGGAATTTCCGCCATCACCCGTTCTGCATGTAAAAATTCATAGCGGGGATGGATCGCCGACAGTTTGACAGAAATCCCGGGAGAACGCTTGGGCCCGCGACCTGCTGCCGCTTTGCCGATTTCTTTAATGGCCTTAACATAAGCGTCGTAGTAACGATCTGCATCCTTCATGGTGCGGGCACCTTCGCCCAGCATGTCGTAAGAATAGACGTAACCTTTCTTCTCTTTCTCTTTCGCCCGCTCTACCGCATCAGCAATGGTTTCACCCATAACAAACTGGCGGCCCATTACCCGCATAGCGATGTTCATTGCCCGGCGGATAACCGGTTCACCCAATCTGCCAAGGGTCTGTTTCAATAAGCCGAACTGCTCTTTGCGACGCTTGTCCGCATAGTTAACCATGTTACCGGTTAACAGAAGACCCCATGCCGATGCGTTAACGAACATGGAATCTGAGTTCCCCAGGTGCGGAGTCCACTGACCTTTTGACAGTTTGTCACGGATAAGCTCGTCCTGAGTGGCTTTATCCGGCACACGAAGTAACGCTTCGGCCAGACACATCAACACCACACCTTCAGCGGTAGACAGCGAATACTCATTAAGTAAGGCATCAACGCCGCCATGACTTTCCTGCTCCCGGCGGATTTGCAACACCATTTTACGTGCACGCTCCCAGGCACGGCTTCGTGCTCTCGGATTGACTTCGGCAACAGGCAGAATTTGATCTATCGCGGTGGATTCATCGATACGGTAGTGGTCGCGGATGCGCTGACGAATAGAAGGCAGCGTATTAAGATTGTCATTAGTGAGCATTGAAACCCTTCTTTATCTGTATGGTGTTGTCATTACCTGCTGATTGATTCTTGCACTCACGATGCCCTTCAGGGGCTGAAATAGCAAGTAAAGTCGATTGTTGATCATTAGTATGTTCCCTGACCTGTAAAGATCACGACCGGCTTTCAGCGGCGGCATGCTATCACAAACCCCGGTAAGGAAAAGGGGCGCTCTGTCCTGACTTTTCTGTCGTCCGGCGCGAATTGTATAAAAAGATGTACATCCCCGAGCGGGCCTGGAAAAAGGCCACCGCAAAATACAACTTTCTTACTGATATTCACCGTTTTTCATATGGCAGAATGACGAAAGCTTTCCTACACTCCCTTCATAAACAAATGGATGAGATATCATGAAGCTACGAAATTTCAGCGTTGTTCAACGGTTAGCCTTTCTTGTACTGTTGGTAGCAGGCCTGCTGCTTGTAATGACAGTGGTCGTGTTGCAGCAACACTATGAAGCGCAAAAAGACAAGGCTTATGAGGAGACGAAGCACATCGTTGAATCGGCTTACTCGGTGCTGGAACACTTTTCCACGTTGTCAGAAAACGGGGATATGACCATAGCTGAAGCACAAATGCAGGCCAAAGGTGTTATAGCAGCAATACGCTATGACGACGGTAACTATTTGTGGATCCAGGATGATACGCCGGCCATGGTCATGCATCCTCTGAAGCCCGCGCTTGACGGTCAGGATTTAACGGATTTCAAAGATGCTAACGGCGATAAGTTCTTCGTCACCATGGCACGGCTGGTGAAGTCTGAGAATGAAGGCTTTGTTCCCTACGTCTGGCCATTGCCCAATTCCGAAAAAGCAGTGGATAAAATATCCTACGTAAAACGTTTCGCCCCCTGGCAATGGACCGTTGGCACCGGCATTTACCTTACCCGTCTCGACGCAGCGTTTTCTCATATCCGCAATGTGTTTATCGGCCTGGGCGTGGTGTGTTTGATCCTGGTTATTCTGTTTGCCTGGTTAATTGGTCAGAGCATTATTACCCCGCTACGTGCGACGACTGAGCGGATGAAAGACATTTCCCAGGGTCAGGGGGACTTAACCCGTGAATTGCCCGAAAACGGAAACGATGAAATAGCCAGACTCAGCCGCCATTACAATGCGTTTGTGGCGAAAGTGAGGGAGTCATTGCAGTCTCTCCATGGTGCAATAGAACAGGTCGCACAGGAAGGTTCGCGGTTAGCTGATATCCGTCAGTCCAGCGAGAGTCAGGCACAAACGCAGAGTCACAATGCCATACAGGTTGCCTCTGCAATGGAACAAATGACTGTGAATATTGGCGATGTCAGTCGTCATGCCGCAGAAGCTGACCACTCTACGGAGTCGGCGGGTCAAAGTGCAAAAGCAGGGATTCAGGCTGTTGCGCAATCAGTAACAGACATTCAGTCGCTGAACCAGAGTATTGAATCCGTGGTGAATACAGTGAGCCAGCTTGCCCAGCAGAGTGACAAGATTGGCAGCGTGCTTGATGTTATCCGTGGTATTTCAGAACAAACAAATTTACTGGCACTTAACGCGGCTATTGAAGCAGCCCGTGCCGGTGAACAGGGTCGCGGGTTTGCTGTGGTGGCCGATGAAGTACGTACGCTCGCCAGCAGAACCGGTCAGAGTACTGATGAAATTCAGCAAATGATTCAGGAGTTACAAAGTGGCTCATCTGCCGCAGTGAACGCGGTTAAAACCAGTCAGTCTGCTGTAGACAGCACCGTTGCCAATGTCAAACAGGCAGATGAAACCTTACGTACTTTATTAAGTATTATGTCTGACATCGCCGCTAAGAACCGGCATATTGCGGAGGCTACCGGCCAGCAAAGTGACGCGGCACAGGAAGTAAACCTGCGAATAAATGAACTTTCTGAGTCCGCAAGGCATACTGTGTCTAACGTAGAAGAAATGACACAAACCAGTATCGCACTGGCAGGTCATGTTGAGCAGGCGCGTCAGGCTATGCGAAAATTCCAGTACTGACCGCATCCAACCAGGAGTTATTCATGTCAGGTTTGAGGGTAAAGAAGCGCTACTATCCCGTTTTAATTATCGTTCTGCTCGTGGTGGCGTACTGGCTGTTTGCCAATACCCTCATTAAGTCCGTACTGGAATCTCAGTTGTCTGAATCTTACGGTGCAGAGGTAAACATCGGCAGCTTTGATCACTCGCTGTACCCCACTACCTTTACCCTTGAAAATGTGCAACTGACGGATGCCACTACGCCGGCAAGGAATCAGGTTGTGGTAGGCAAAGCCTACGGCGATGTGGCATTGATGCCCTTGCTGTCAGATCAGGTCATTGTGAATAAACTGTCCGTGCTGGACGTGCAGTTCAATCAGCCCAGAAGTACGCCAGGTGCGGTATACCGCCAGCCAACTCAGAGTCTGACCTTTGATGAAATGAAACAAAAAGCCAAAGACGCGGTTCCTACGGTGGATGAATTGCTGGCCCGCTCGCCGCTGAAAACTACTGCGGCGGTGGAACAGGCGCAACAGGCTTACTCCACTTACTCTGAAGATTTAAAAGCGAATTACAAGGCTCTGCCGGACAAATCCAGAATCGCATTCTATAAATCAGAGATTGAGGCTCTGAAAAATACAGATTATAAAGATCCTCAAACCCTGCTTTCTGCAAAGGAAAAGCTTGAGTCTCTGAAAGCAGAAATTACCTCAGACCGGACCAGGATCCGGGAATTCACTGACAAAGCGGGTGATGCCAGAACCGCCCTGTCAAACAGCCTCAAAGCCTTGAAGAACGCCCCGCAGCAGGATTATCAGTTCATTAAAAATGTTATCGCCGGCGACGATGCCGCCATGCAGCAGGTTACGCAAATGGTGTTCGGCGACAAAGCCGCGGAATATACACAGTACCTCATGTCTGCCGTAGAAATTGTGTTGCCTCTGATACAGGGCGATACGCAACCTGCAGAAGAAGCCCCTGCTGATTTACCTTATATTCTGGTTAAAGACGCCGAAGTGTCAGTGAAATGGCAGGATGAAAGCATTGGCAGCGTGTGGAAGAACATCACCAACATGCACGATGTGGCCGGCGATGCGACTACCTTCACCATTTCTGCTGCCGGTGCCTTACTTAAACAGTTTGAATCGTCAGGGCAGTTCCGCATTGACGACGGCGTGGTTGAGGCATTCCAGCAATGGTCGCTATCGGGCATTAATCTGGCAGACATTCCCATGGTCAAAAGTGAGAAACTCTCTGCCGCTTTACAACAAGCCCTGATGAGTGCCACCGGAAGTATGTCTGTTAAAGATAACCAGCTCAGTGGCGGCAGCGATATCGATCTTGCCGGCCTGGCGATGGAAGCCGCCGGCACCAACAAACTCACTACCGCCATTGCCAATGCACTGAAACAGCTATCGTCGCTGGATTTGCAAATGGCATTATCCGGTACGCTCAGCGATCCGGGTTTCAGTATCAAGTCAGATCTCGATAATAAGCTGGCACAGGCTGCACTTACAGAGTTAACGGCATCTCAACAGGATAAGCTGGACGAAGCCATGAATAAACTCAACAGTAAGATCAGCGCCCTGCAGTCAGACACACAAACCGAACTGGTGAGTGTGGAGAGCATGCTGAAAGCGGCGCAGGGAGACAGCAGCGAACTGGAAGGGCTATTAAAAACACAGCTTAACAGCGTGATAGATAAGCAAAAGGATAAACTGCTGGACAAACTTAAAAGCAAGTTTGGTCAGTAGACCCGCCGGACCAGTACAGGCATAATAGTCATTTATTTAACGTTAAGGTGTTTGCCGTGTGGCAGGATAAGTGGGTTACCGTTGTACTGATAGTGTTGCTGGGATTACTCCAGTACCGCTTGTGGTTCGGTAAAAATTCACTGCCAGACTACCTTGCGCTTAAACAGGAAGTTCAGCAACAGTCGTTACAGAACGACAATCTTGCCCAGCGAAACAATCTGCTTAAGGCTGATATCAGCGATTTAAAAATCGGCCTTGAGTCTATTGAAGAGCGGGCCAGAAACGAACTGGGCCTGATTAAGCAGGGCGAAACCTTCTACCGGATCCTTCCCGCGGATAACGAATAGTCCATGTCTCATCCTTCTGTAGTTGCTGTGGTACCGGCAGCAGGTGTCGGCAGCCGCATGCAAGCTGACAGACCAAAGCAATATCTCAGGATCGGCGAAAAAACCATTCTTGAGCATACGCTTTCCGCGTTGCACGCCCATCCGAAAATTTCTCATATTGTAGTAGCGGTCAGTGCCGGCGATCCTTTCTTTCCGGAGTTACCGGTGGCTAGTGCCCCCTGGCTGACTGTGGTTGATGGTGGTGCAGAACGGGCAGATTCGGTATTCGCTGCCCTCTCACAACTGAACGACAATGACTGGGCCCTGGTTCACGATGCGGCGCGGCCCTGCGTGTCACTGACTGATATCGACACACTGTTGCAGGTCAGAGAGCGGGATGACGTGGCAGGCGGCATTCTGGCAACGCCGGTAAAAGACACCATGAAGCGGGAAATGGCGAGTAAAAATAATATTATTTCCCACACTGAATGCAGAGAACAACTATGGCATGCGCTGACACCACAACTGTTTCGTGCCGGCGAACTCAGGCAGGCATTAATACAGGCACAGGAAAAAAATATTCCCGTTACCGATGAAGCCTCAGCCATGGAAGCAGCCGGTCATAAGGTAGCCCTGATTGACAGTAATCCGGCAAATATCAAAATTACACGCCCTGCCGATATGCCGCTGGCAGCATTTTATCTGCAACAAACCCAAACTTTATAATTTAAGAGGCACCTATGCGTATTGGTCATGGTTACGACGTTCATAAATTTGGTGGTGAAGGCCCCATTGTTATCGGCGGCGTCAGCATAGATTACGAGCAGGGCTTACTGGCCCATTCTGACGGCGATGTATTAATTCATGCATTGTGTGACGCACTTTTGGGTGCTGCAGCGATGGGAGATATTGGTAAACACTTCCCGGACACTGATGACGAGTGGTCTGGTGTGGACAGCCGCTTTCTGCTCCGGCACGTAGTCGGGTTACTGAAAGAAAGAGGATATGTGCTGAGCAATGCCGATATGACTATTATTGCGCAGGCTCCCAAAATGGCCCCTCATGTACAAACAATGCGGGAAGTTCTCGCCAGTGACTGCGGATGCGCTGTTGACGATATCAACGTAAAAGCCACGACAACAGAAAAACTGGGCTTCACCGGCCGCAAAGAAGGCATTGCAGCCCACGCTGTTGTGCTGATCAGAGCTAAATAACATGAGCACATTACGCACTCAGCACTGGCTGTACAGTGATACTCCTCCGGCCTGCACTGCCGCACTCAAGACGCATCCTGAAGATTTCGTTGTCACCGAAGATCTTGGATACAGCTTCAGCGGTGACGGTGAACATCAATTTCTGTGGGTCGAAAAAAAGCTGGCTAATACTGCCTGGGTCGCTGAGCAACTGGCTAAATTTACCGGCTTGCCATTACGGAATGTGACCTACGCAGGACGAAAAGACAAATACGCGGTTACCCGCCAGTGGTTCGGATTACATGCTCCGGGAAAACCGGATTTCGACTTTTCAGGACTGGAACTCGAAGGCGTAAAGATCCTCAGGCAAGAACGGCATAATAAGAAATTACGCATCGGGCAGCTGAAAGGGAACCATTTCACCATTACCCTGCGTGACGTCAGCGACGTTACTGCCCTGACAGAGGCGCTGCAACAGGCTGCCAGAAACGGCGTGCCCAATTACTTCGGCGAGCAGCGTTTTGGCAGTGTCCGCGTTGCTGAGACCGGCGAGCGTCAGGAAGGCGGTAACCTGCAACTGGCAGAAAAAATGATTGCCGGGGAAGCTATCCGCAACCGCAACAAACGCAATATGGCACTGTCTGCCTTACGGAGCTGGCTGTTTAATGAGGTCATCAGTGAGCGCATTCGTCTTGGCAAACTGAATGATGTAATAAGTGGTGACGCACTGATGCTCAGCGGGTCTCACAGCTTTTTTATTGAAAACGGTGAAGATAGCGGGTTGCAAGCCCGTTACGAAGACAAAGATTTATCACCTACGGCTCCGCTGTGGGGAAAAGGTGATGTACCGGTAACCGGTGAAGCGGCGAAGCTTGAACTGGCTGTAGCAGGTAAATACCCTGACGTTACCGGTTATCTCAGTGAAGCCGGCATGAAACAGGAACGCAGACCGGTAAAAATCTGGCCGGCGCAACTTGAATGGCAACATAACGGTGATACAGTAATTGTTTCTTTCAGCTTACCGTCCGGTTGTTATGCCACTACCGTATTACGTGATTGTGTTGACACAAATGGTGAAACAGCGGGCAGTTAGTGTAAGCGACTTACCGGACAACAAACGTCAGGAGCCTTCATGCGTATTCTTTTAAGTAACGACGACAGTGTATTCGCCAAAGGCATTGCTGTTTTATTCGAAACACTTGCCGCAGAGCACGATGTCACCGTGATCGCGCCGGACCGCAATTGCAGCGGTGCCAGCAACGCACTGTCGCTGCACAGTCCGCTCCGCATTCAGCAACTGGATAACGGCTTTTATTCGGTGAATGGCACGCCATCTGACTGTGTTCACCTGGGCGTAAATTGTTTCCTTGACGACGACCCGGAGCTGGTGGTGTCGGGTATCAACCATGGCGCAAACCTGGGTGACGACGTCATTTACTCCGGCACGGTAGCGGCAGCAACCGAAGGGCGGTACATGGGTCTGCCGGCCATTGCAGTTTCACTGGCCAGCCACGAAGGCAAACACTTTGACACCGCAGCCCGTGTAGTGCTGGATATTATACGTAAATTACAGGCGCATCCTTTACCCCCCAATCAAATTTTGAACGTAAATGTGCCGGATGTGCCATACGATGCACTCGCCGGTATCAAAGTGACACGTCAGGGGCGCAGACACCGTGCCGAAGCCATGGTAAAAGCAAAAGATGCTTTCGGTCGTGAAATTTACTGGTATGGTCCGGCCGGAGCCGAACAGGATGCCGGCCCTGACACAGATTTTCATGCCATCGCTAACGGTTACTGCTCTGTGACACCGTTAAGCGTGGACATGACAGCTCATCACAGCCTCGCTAACATGGAAGACTGGCTGAATAAAAAACTCTGATAACAATAAAACCTGTGAAGGCAGCTAACCACAAACCGGCTGCCGGAAATAAGATACGGGAAAAACAGGAAACCATTTGCAGCAATGAGAACATTGAAAAAAGGTGAAATGCTCGCTGAGCTTTTGTTCAGCGAGGGCGTAAGGGATCAAAAAGTACTGACCGCTATTGCATCCACGCCAAGGGAATTATTTTTACCCGATGCCCTCAAACACAAAGCTTATCAAAATACGGCGTTACCCATAGGACAGGGACAAACGATTTCCCAGCCTTACATTGTCGCCAAGATGACGGAGTTGCTGCTCAAAGCCTCTAACAGTCCAAGGAAGATTCTGGAAATCGGTACCGGCTCAGGCTACCAGACTGCAATTCTCGCACAACTTTTTGGTCACGTTTACAGTGTTGAACGTATCAAGTCGTTGCAGTTTCAGGCGAAGCGCCGGATGAATCAACTCAACCTGCACAATATTTCCATGAAACATGGCGATGGCTGGAAAGGCTGGCCCAGTAAAGGCCCATATGATGCCATTCTGGTTACCGCCGCAGCGAGCAGCCTGCCACAGGATCTCTGCGACCAGCTTGAAGAAGGTGGCCGTTTGATTATTCCGGTAGGCAGCGAACAGCAGAATTTGTTATGTGTAGACAGAATTGATGGTGAGCTTAAAACAGAGACCATTGAAGCTGTGCGTTTTGTACCACTGGTTGCAGGAGAGCTTCAGTGAAAATTTTTCAACCATGCTATGACCTGGCGTTGCGATGGGCCCGTCACAAGCATGCTAATCGCTATCTTGCGGGACTGAGTTTCGCAGAATCTATGTTCTTTCCCATACCACCGGACGTCATGCTGGCGCCAATGTCCATGTCACAACCGAACCGTGCATGGCTGTTTGCTGCCTTAACCACTATTGCATCCGTACTCGGCGGTATTGCCGGCTATGCACTGGGTTTTTTCACGTTTGAGGCGTGGCTGGAACCTCTTATTATCTCTGCGGGTTACGAAGAAAAACTGCAAACCACTATCGACTGGTTTGAAACCTATGGCGTATGGGTTGTCTTCCTCGCCGGCTTCTCTCCTATACCGTATAAAGTATTCACCATCAGTGCCGGTGTCCTTAATATGGCTCTGGTACCTTTTATTATAGCGTCTGCCATCGGTCGGGGTGCCCGCTTCTTTCTGGTAGCCGGTCTCATGAAATGGGGTGGTGCAGCCATGGAAGCTAAACTCCGCGAATACGTGGAAATACTCGGTTGGTTAACAATCGGACTGGCCGTTCTTGCGTATTTTTTACTACACTGAGGTAGATTAATGGGCAAAATGCGAGCAACAAATGCTTCAATCGCCTGCATTTTCGCCATTTTTTTGACGGGTTGCAGTGGCAGAACAGCCCCTGCCCCGGTGACTTTACTCAATAGTCAGACTGAATATTCTGAAAAAGGGTCAGATAGCAAAACCTACCTGGTAAAAAAGGGTGATACGTTGTTCGCTATCGCCTGGTTTACCGGAAATGACTATAGAGATCTTGCTAAATACAATTCTTTATCAGCACCTTACGATATTTACCCGGGTCAAACTTTACGCTTATACCCCCAACCTGTGACAGCGTTGACAGGGAACACTTCTAAACCAAAAGTTCAAGAAAAAACTGGTACGACCAGAAACATATACGACAAAAGGAGTGTTGACCGGGATAAACCACAGGCGTACAGTAGTCGTGAAATTAATGTTAACAACCAAGAAGTTACTAGTGTCAAACCTTTGACGAAAAGTGTCAAAGATTCAGCCAGAAGGGATTTTCCCAAAAGGGTGTCAAAATGGGTTTGGCCCAGCAAAGGTAACATAACGTTAACATTTAGTAATGCGGAATCAGGCAATAAAGGGTTGGATTTCAGCGCACAAAGAGGCGCACCAGTTCTGGCCGCTGCGGAAGGTAAAGTGGTTTACGCAGGCAGTGCATTACGTGGGTACGGTAACCTGATAATTATTAAACATACCGATGCCCTGTTGAGTGCTTATGCACACAACGACAAGCTCCTTGTAGAGGAGCAGCAATGGGTCGCCGCAGGGCAACAAATTGCGACAACGGGAGATAGTGGAACAGATTCGGTCAAGCTTCATTTTGAAGTGAGATACCGGGGCAAGTCGTTAGACCCCCAAAGGTATCTGCCAAAAAGATAATAATAACAATAAATAATAATAAAATTTGAGGAGAACATCGCAGGGTAACCAACAACGCAGGAGATGCAGTCGTGGGTCAAACAAAAGCCGCTGTAATCGAATCAAAGTCTCGGGTTGAGTTAAACGAGATGGACATGCCAGTTGATATGAAAGCTGGTGAAGCAATTAACAATGATCTGGATGATACTGAGGATGATGCAGTATTTGTTCAGGAGGACTTACCGAAAAACCTGGATGCCACCCAGTTGTACCTGGGGGAAATTGGCTTCTCCCCCCTACTTACCGCAGAAGAAGAGGTTTATTTTGCACGTCGCGCACTGAAAGGCTGTGAGGCCTCCCGTAAGCGTATGATTGTATCTAACCTTCGTCTGGTTGTGAAAATTGCCCGTCGTTACAACAATCGCGGTCTGGCATTACTTGACCTGATTGAAGAAGGTAACCTGGGTCTTATCCGTGCCGTTGAGAAATTTGATCCTGAACGTGGTTTCCGTTTCTCTACGTATGCGACCTGGTGGATTCGTCAGACGATCGAACGGGCGATCATGAATCAAACCCGCACGATTCGTTTACCGATTCACGTAGTCAAAGAATTAAATGTTTATCTGCGTTGTGCACGGGAGCTTTCACAGAAGCTCGACCACGAGCCTACTGCAGAAGAGATAGCTACAGAGCTTGATAAGCCTGTTGACGAAGTCAGCCGTATGCTTCGCCTGAATGAGCGCATTACATCGGTGGACACACCTATCGGTGGTGAAAACGATAAGGCACTGCTGGATATTCTTGCCGACCATAATGAATTTGGTCCCGAAGATAACTTGCAGGACAGCGATATGAAGTCGAATATCGTGAAATGGCTCGGTGAGTTAAATCCGAAACAACGGGAAGTGTTAGCACGTCGTTTTGGTTTATTAGGGTACGAACCGTCTACCCTTGAAGATGTGGGTGCAGAAATTGGCCTTACACGGGAACGTGTCCGTCAGATCCAGGTAGAAGCATTGCGCAGACTGCGCGATATGCTGGGTCATCAGGGACTGTCTATGGAAAGTCTGTTCGATCACATGGGTGAGTAATTTCACCCGTCTGACCCGACCATACAGTTTATGCCGTTCTGCCCGGTATGTTGCACCGGGCGGCACTGTATAAAATACCAATTGATGTATTTTAAGACTATTTACGTGTTAATGTGAAGAAAGTGTAGTCGTAAGGATTATGCTCATCGGCACGGTTTTCAACCACATCTGAACGTACCCAGTCGCCCTGAGAATCGTAATCAGGGAAACAGGTGTCACCGTCGACAGTTAACGCTATTTGTGTCAGATAAAGAGTGGTTGCCTGAGGCAGAAAAGCTTCATAGACCTTACCGCCACCAATCACCATCACTTCATCATCTTCCGTGACCATCTCACTGGCAGCGCTGAGTGCCTCCTCGACGTTAGTAACCACAGTCACCGTGTCAGGAAAATCTGAAGCCGCCGCAGAAGTAATGATGATATTGGGTCTGCCCGGTAAAGGTCTGCCAATTGACTCCCAGGTTCTGCGTCCCATGATCACCGGCTTACCTAATGTTACCGCCTTGAAATGCTTCAAATCGGCCGGCAGGTGCCAGGGCATATCATTGTCAGCGCCGATAACCCGGTTATGTGCCATGGCGGCAATCATCGCAATCTTCATCACTACTCCTTAAGACGCGATATCAGCGACGGTATTCTACTTCAACGTCGTAGTCGTCTTCATCCCAGTCATCATCGTCATCAAGATCATCATCCAGGTCGCCCTGCATGGTCTCGCGATCGTAACTATCCCACTTAAACTCTACCGCCTCTTTCTCATCGTCTTCATCGATGCCGGCAGGCAGTGTTTCAATGTAATTCATAATTTCGTGGCAAAGCTGCTGTGTGTTCATTTTCTGGAAAGCAGAAATTTGATAAACGGGACCATCCCATTCCAGCTTTTCTTTAATTGATTCACACAACGCTTCCACTTCTTCCTCAAGAAGCAAATCAACTTTGTTGAACACTAACCAGCGTGGCTTGGCTGCCAGCTTAGGACTGTACTTCTCGAGTTCTTCAATGATCTTCTTCGCGTTTTCCGCAGGATCGCTCTGATCTGCCGGTAACAGATCAACCATGTGTAACAATACGCGGCAGCGCTCTAAGTGCTTCAGGAAGCGGATACCAAGACCGGCACCGTCGGCCGCGCCTTCGATCAGTCCGGGAATATCAGCAATAACGAAACTACGTTGTGAATCCTGTCTGACAACCCCCAGGTTAGGTACCAGTGTGGTAAAGGGGTAATCGGCGACTTTAGGTTTAGCAGCAGACACAGAGCGGATGAAGGTAGATTTACCGGCATTCGGCATACCGAGCAAGCCCACATCGGCCAGCAGCATGAGCTCTAACTTCAGATTGCGGATTTCACCAGGCGTACCGTTTGTTTTCTGTCTGGGTGCGCGGTTTACGCTACTTTTGAAACGGGCATTACCTAAACCGTGAAAACCGCCCTGCGCGACTTTCAGGCGCTGGCCGTGCTTAGTCAGATCCCCCAGCACTTCTGCCGTTTCCACATCTGTCGCACGGGTACCAACCGGTACCATTACAGTGAGATCTTCACCTGCACGACCTGTACAGTTTCCGCCCTGGCCATTCTGACCACGCTCAGCACGGTGGAAACGCTCGAAGCGATAATCAATGAGGGTGTTCAGGTTCTCATCGGCCTGCAGATACACAGAACCGCCATCACCACCATCACCGCCGTCAGGACCACCTTTCGGGATATATTTTTCACGTCTAAAGCCAACCGTGCCGTTACCGCCGTCGCCGGCTTCAACACGAATTTCAGCTTCATCAACAAATTTCATTAGTCACTCCGAGTCGTTGTCGACTACCGTATTTGAAAGCTAAGTTTACACCATTGTGACAATCACTACATCGCCAATCTGGTGAAGGGCTGCGGGCCCCGGAAAAAATCTTGTTATTAAAAACAAAAAACCCCGCTTACGCGGGGTTTTTTAAGCCTGTTCGGCGTAACGTCAATCCGCGATTACTCGCCGATGATGCTCACGAATTTACGGTTGTTCTTGCCTTTAACGTCAAACTGAACTTTACCGTCTTTCAGAGCAAACAACGTGTGATCTTTACCGATACCTACGTTGTCGCCAGCGTGGAAACGAGTACCACGTTGTCTTACGATGATGTTACCAGCAAGCACTGATTCGCCGCCAAAGCGCTTAACACCAAGGCGTTTACTTTCTGAATCACGACCGTTTTTGGTACTACCACCAGCTTTTTTGTGTGCCATGTGTTCGTGCTCCTATTATGCGTTGATACCAGTGATTTTCACTTCTGTGAACCACTGACGGTGACCCGCTTGTTTACGGTGATGTTTACGACGACGGAACTTAACGATTTTGATTTTATCGCCACGTCCGTGCTGAACTACTTCAGCAGTAATTTTGCCACCAGCAACTAAAGGGGTGCCGATCTTAACGTCGTCACCGTTGCTAACCATTAATACGTTATCGAATTCAACAGTCTCGCCCGGCGCGACTTCGATCTTCTCTAGACGAACGGTCTGGCCTTCAGCCACACGGTGCTGTTTACCGCCACTTTGGAAAACCGCGTACATATTCTACTCCGCTCTGCGTCTCATTGACGCTTCAATTCAAAAAACAGGGCGCGAATTGTACGTGAAACATCCTGAGATCTCAACCCCGAAAAACACAAAATTTGATTATTTTTCGCGCTTCGGTTCAATTCGCTGCCAGAACTACTAAAAGCCCGCATTTTACCTGCATTTTCCCCTTCAGGGAAATGCTGTTAAGGGATTATTTTTTCATTCATTTCAGTTTTTTAAATCATGCGGGTGGATACCCTTTCAGATTCAGGTACAATCAGCGCTCAGAATGAAATCAGTAAAACATACCCACGACATGCCCATGGACATAAATGCGATCCGCGAGCTGGCAGCTGCGGACATGAAAGCGGTGAATGCGCTTATACAGCAGCAAGTCGACTCAGAAGTTGCTCTAATCAATCAGTTAGGCTTTTACATCGTCAACAGTGGCGGAAAAAGGCTGCGCCCTTTGTTGTCTGTTCTGGCGGCGAGATCAATGGGGATCACAACAGATCAGCATCACACGCTGGCCGCGATCATTGAATTTATCCACACATCCACTTTGCTTCATGATGATGTGGTTGATGAATCCACATTACGCCGGGGCCAACAAACGGCGAATGCAATATTTGGTAATCAGGCAAGCGTACTGGTGGGCGATTTTCTTTACTCCCGTTCATTCCAGATGATGGTCGACCTGCAAAGTATGCGTGTCATGGAGATTTTATCTGACGCAACTAACCGTATTGCCGAAGGTGAAGTATTGCAGTTAATGAATTGCAATGACCCGGACACCACAGAAGCCCGCTATTTTGATGTAATTTACGGCAAGACTGCCCGCTTATTTGAAGCAGCAACACAGCTTGCCGCTGTGCTGACGGGGCAGCCTGAGCACATTGAAAAAGCCATGCAGGACTACGGTAAACACCTGGGCACCGCTTTTCAGTTAGCTGACGACATTCTCGATTATGCGGCTGATAAAGACGAAATGGGTAAGAACACCGGCGATGATCTTGCAGAAGGTAAGCCTACCCTGCCCCTGTTGTACGCCATGTGGCACGCTGGAGATGAAGCGGATAAACAATTGATCAGAGAAGCCATCGAGAAAGCAAATGGCCTGCCTCACCTGTCACGAATAGTCAATATTATGAGTGAAACCGGTGCGCTGGAATATACCAAACGCTGCGCGGATGAAGAAACGCAGAAAGCCATAGCTGCACTGGCTCCGGTGCCGGAATCTGACTACAAACAGGCGCTGATTGCATTAGCGCATATCGCTGTAGAACGCACTAAGTAAGACTTCTCAGGCCCGCTATTGCGGGCCTAATTCTCAACCATAAATCCGATCATACCCATCAAGAAACCGGCAATCGCGCCCATGGGTGGCAGCCATTGTTTTTCCACGTAAATTTGCGGTGCCATATCCTGAAAGACAGAATAAAGGATCCCTCCGGCGGCGAACAACATTATGCCACCAATAACCATGGGATAATCAGCCAGCCAGTAAAATCCGGCGACGGCCATTACCGGCCCCAGCAACGCCATTGCAGCAAATTTCCAAATCAGTTTATTCTGATACTTTAAATTTCCGCCTGTCATTTCGCGGTAAGCATTAAAGCCCTCCGGCAGGTTCTGAATAGCAATCAGTAAACCAAGTAAGAGTGTACCGCCTCCGGATGCAGCCGTCGTTCCCAGCGCCAGAGATTCCGGTACAAAATCACTTAACATTGCCGCTAACTGACTGGCCGGAGTGTTCTGTCTGGCCAGATAGATATCCAGACTCATGAAAGCCAGAGCGCCCCCGGTAAAACACAAAGTGGCAGTCAGAGGTGTATGCGCAGCGATGCCCTCAGGCACCAGAACGAGTGCTACAGCTGAAAGTAGTGCTCCCGCCCCGAGCGCCATAATGCCGTGGCGAATTTCCTGCTCCAGCCACTCAGGTTGAATGCGGTCATTCCTGGCCAGTAACGCTCCGGCTGGCATAGCTAATCCGGCAATCAGCGCAATAAAGATCACGCTGATCAGGTTGTGATCCATCACAGATCTGGCTCCTTAGTTCAACCCCAAATCACGGGTCATATTCTCATTTCTGTCCCGGTGTAGAATGATATTGTCTTCAATACGGATCCCGCCGAAAGGCCGGTACCGATCGACAATATCCCAGTTAATGTACTTAGAGTTATCGCTGGCTTTCAAATCGGCCAGCAGCGTGTCAATGAAATATAACCCGGGCTCAATAGTGAAGACCTGACGAGCTTCCACCACACGGGTACAACGCAGAAACGGATGCTCTTCCGGTGCCGGTTTTGGCGTACCGCGGTCATCAGCCACCAGCCCGCCTACATCATGCACCTGTAACCCCAGGAAGTGGCCTATACCGTGAGGAAAGAAAGTGCTGGTGATTTGTTTTTCGACAATCTCCTGAGGCTTAAGATTGACCAGTCCCACATCATGAAGAATTTGTGCAATGCCATCGTGGGCAAGAATATGAATGTCGGTATAAGCAACACCGGGTTTAAGTGCATTGCCTAATGTCACCGTAACTTTATCCACATGTGCGATTAACTCAGCGAACAGAGGATCTGAGTGGCTGTACGTCCGCGTGATATCGGCGGCATAACCATGAAAAGAGGCACCGGCATCAATGAGAAACGAGCGTGGCGTATCCGGCGCTGCATTGTCACAATGCATGTAATGCAGAATAGATGCATGCTCGTTCAGCGCAATAATACTCGTATAGGGTAAGTCGTTATCTCCCTGACCCGCCGCGCTGTTGTAAGCCTGCTTAATGGCAAACTCACTTTCACCAGCCATAAATGCTTCCCGGGCAGCACGGTGCCCCTGCACAGCCAGTTTATTGGCTTTGCGCATACACAGCATCTCGTAATCAGTTTTATATGCCCGCTGAAAGTGCAGGTAATTTAACGCCCGGTCAGGATTAACAATGTGGAATCCCAATGCGCTGGCCACTTCAATATATTCACCTACATAGGCATATTTCTGCTT
Source organism: Alteromonas sp. (assembly GCF_984505615.1). Taxonomy (NCBI): domain Bacteria; kingdom Pseudomonadati; phylum Pseudomonadota; class Gammaproteobacteria; order Alteromonadales; family Alteromonadaceae; genus Alteromonas; species Alteromonas sp. The sequence goes on from NZ_CFHOXV010000030.1 coordinate 51,885, forward strand.
ATCGTAAGGCAAATGTTTTTCAACAGCGTCAGCCTGCTTTAGCAGGACGATATCGAACTCAGCCGTCCAGAAGTCATCCGGTTCAGGAGGTACTTTGTGCCAGAAATCCACAGGACGGTAAAAAATAAGTTTCGGTTTATCGGTACCGTTAACCACCAGCCAGCAATGCGGGTTATCTACTACAGGCACCCAGGCTTTGAAATGAGGATTCACCTTAAACGGATAATCATTGTCATCGAGGAAAAGCCGTTTACTTTGTCCCGCATGAATAACCAGCCCGTCCAGACCTTCCCGCTGCAGAGCTTCTCTGGTACGGGACTGAAGTGTCTCAATATGTACCTGGTAGGACGCGGTAAGTGTGGTCATAAACCCTCATTTATTCTGTCGTTAGTTGTTTTAATATGTAAAAGACCGGCGGTATGCCACCGGCCTTATTTGGGTGCGTAAGTGCCGCCTGCCCTTCCTCCGGGAGAGGAAAGGCCGGTAGCCGGCGGAATAGCAGATTTTGCCAGTTGCTCAAACAGCCCTGAAGACTCACCCAGCTGATGTTCGTAGATATAACGGTATGCCATCACCGCTTTTACGTAACTGCGGGTTTCTTTATACGGAATCGTTTCGATCCAGATATCCGTTTCTACGTTTTTGCCGGCAGGTAACCATTCCATAACCCGCCGCCACCCGGCATTATACGACGCCG
>NZ_CFHOXV010000031.1:0-51154 GCF_984505615.1 Alteromonas sp.
TTGATTGGGGTATAGCCAAGTTGGTAAGGCAGCGGGTTTTGATCCCGCCATCCGTTGGTTCGAGTCCAGCTACCCCAGCCATTATTTCGTTATGTTGAATCCATTCAGCTAACACCCAGTTGATTGGGGTATAGCCAAGTTGGTAAGGCAGCGGGTTTTGATCCCGCCATCCGTTGGTTCGAGTCCAGCTACCCCAGCCATATTATAGAAAAACCAGTCTTTTGACTGGTTTTTTTATGCCTGTTTTTCAGTGCGTTGAAAATTCAAAAAACAGAGATATTTATGCAAACACGGGTTGTATAGCCTTTTCCCCCTGCCCTGTTCTGATAAGATAGCCGGACAATAAAGAAGATCTATTATAAATAACAAGGAATTCATGTGATAAACGATATCGTATCGGCCGTAAATAATGTGCTGTGGGGTGACGGCCAGGTCCTTATCGTCATGTTGCTCGGGTGTGGTCTCTGGTTCACCTGGAAACTCGGCGCGGTACAACTCCGTCATTTCACCCATATGTTCTCGTTGATGAAAGGCAGTACTTCCACAACGAAAGAAGGTATCAGTTCATTTCAGGCATTGTGCACCAGCTTATCCGCCCGTGTAGGTACCGGTAACCTGGCCGGTGTGGCAGTAGCAATTTCTCTTGGCGGCGCAGGCGCTATTTTCTGGATGTGGGTTATTGCCTTTTTGGGCATGGCTACCGGTTTTGCCGAAAGCGTTCTCGGTCAGCTTTATAAGGTGAAAGATGAGAACGGTGAATACCGGGGTGGTCCGGCTTATTACATTAAACAAGGACTGAATAAAACCTGGCTGGCAGTGGCCTTTTCACTCTGTCTGTTTTTCGGTTACGGTTTCGTATTCAGTGCGGTGCAGGCAAATACCATTACCGATGCACTGAACAACGCCTACAGTTTCAATCCGCTTTATTCCGGTCTGGTGATTATTGCTCTGGCATCACTCATTGTTGTGGGTGGTTTGCGGGGTATTGCCCGCTTTGCAGAATGGATTGTGCCCTTCATGGCAATTGGCTATGTGATAGCGGCGCTGCTTATTGTGGCTTTCAACATCACTGAATTGCCTGCCGTACTGATTTCGATTATCAAGTCTGCATTCGGCTTACAGGAAGCCGGTGCCGGTATGCTGGGGGCTGCCGTGAAAAATGGTATCCAGCGCGGCCTTTATTCCAATGAGGCTGGTTCAGGCAGTGTACCCCATGCAGCAGCCAGTGCCGCACCTACGCCAAATCATCCGGTATCTCAGGGCTACATTCAGATGCTGGGGGTTTTTGTTGATACCATGATCCTGTGTACGGCGACAGCGTTTATCATTTTACTGGCAGGCGGTGAAGCAACCGGTCAGATGGAAGGTATTGGCATGACTCAGGCAGCGATGACGAAACACATCGGAATGGGTGGTGAAGACTTTGTTGCCGCAGCAATTTGCCTGTTCTCATTCACCTCGGTGGTTGCGAACTACGCCTACGGCGAAAGTAACCTGCATATGTTCAAACTGGACAACAAACCGGGCCGCATTGCCTACACTGCCGGCTACCTTATTATGATCCTGTGGGGCTCTCAGGCAGCTTTGCCCACTGTTTGGGCAATGGCTGACATGGCACTGGGACTGATGACAGTAATAAACATCATCGCCATTGTCTGGATGACGCCCACTATCGTCTCCATCAGTAAAGACTATTTTGCCAAACACGACCGTGGCGGTGACATGGAATACAAAACCGGTGACTGCGAAATTCAGGGTAAAAGCGAAGACGGTATCTGGTAAGCAAAAAAACTTACCGGCAAGATCAACAAAACCGTGAGCCGCGCTCACGGTTTTGTCGTTTTAACATCGCTGAACGGAATTGCTGTCAGCCCTGCATCATCATTCTTATTAGCTGAATAACCAGAGAAATCATCACCAGCGGCCAAATCCAGCGGCTGATTTTGCTTGCTGTTTCCGGACTCACCCGCATTTTGGAGCGTTCAATTAACGGCACAATAATAAACAGCGCCAGAAATAACACACCCAGTAAGATCAGAACTTCCATTCGTCCATCCCCATTGCATACTTCAATACCTGTTCTTTCACCGGCCCGGCCATATCCGCACCTTTCAGCATCAGGTTTCTTAACCACTTAACTGGGGGTATTTTATTACTAAACAAGAGGTAAAAGCCGTCCATCGCCGACATCATCAGGGCATTGTCTTTCATTCTCGGGCGTTCATATTCTGTTTTCAGTCTGTGGTAAAACTCATCACTTTGAGGTTTGCAGTCGCCGGTCAGAGCCAGTAAAGCCGATACATCTTTAAAGCCGAGATTCACGCCCTGCCCTGCCAGCGGATTTATTGTATGCGCTGCATCTCCGGCTAATATGACACCCGGCCGCACATAGTCTGAAGCATGTGAACGCGTGAGCACAAAACCGGCCTTACTGACGATACGGAATTCAGGTAAAAGACGGGGAAAATGACTAAGAATTTCCTCAGTTAACGCTTTGTCGTTCAAGCCTTGCAACTGCTTTATGCGTTCGCCGCTGTCGTACCAGATCAACGAAGCAAACTGGCCGTACATGGGAAGCAATGCTCTGGGTCCGGAAGGATAAAACTGCTGCCAGGTTTCACCCTCAAAAGCATCTGCACCTTCGATAATAATGCCCATTGCCTGCTGGCCGTACTGCCAGCCAGTGGAACCAATTTGCGCCAGTGCTCTCACACGACTGCGGGCCCCATCAGCCCCGATAAGGTAACGGCATTGCAAACTTTCACCGTTTTCCAGTGTGACCCGTGTGATGGCCGTGGATTCATCAACCTCATAGGATTGCAAACTGGTTTGCGTCATCCAGTCCACTGGCAAATCTGCCAGAACACGGTGACAGCCTAACTGGATAAGACGGTTCTCAACAAAATATCCCAGTTGAGTCTGGCCAATACTTTGTGCATTGAAGCGGGTGGCCATATCCGGATTTTCCCACACAGACAGGGTATCGTAGGGCCGCACCCGCATGGCTTCAATGTGCTCCCATGCCCCCAGCGCCCGTAATAAATCCACAGACGTCAGGCTGATAGCAGACAAACGCAGATCCGGCGGCTGACTGTATTGAAATGGCTGCGGCTGCACCGTTTCAATGATGGCTATTTTATATCCCTGCTGCGCCAGCCCTGATGCCAGCGCTGCGCCAACCATTCCACCACCATTGATACAAAAATCGTACATAACATCTCCTGAAGCGATAGCGCATTATGACCTAAACCGGCAGCGACTACCATGAAGCCAATGTCATACTGTTGCTATAGATCAGCAAGCTATACTAAACAGTATTAAACTGCGGAACAGATTTAAGGAACCACTGGGCAAACAGCTTCTCAACAGGTAAAATACGCGGCTATTTTGAACACTAGCCGGCTGTCTTACGGGTTTAGCCCGTGGTTTTTAATGCCGCAACACCTGAAATCGTGACGTGAATATGACCAAAAAGCTGTATATCAAAACCTGGGGCTGTCAGATGAACGAGTATGACTCGGAGAAAATGGCAGATCTGCTGGATTCTACCCACGGTTATTCGCTTGCGCAGGAAGCAGAAGAGGCGGACGTGATCCTGCTGAACACTTGTTCTATCCGTGAAAAAGCACAGGAAAAGGTGTTTCACCAGTTAGGTCGCTGGAAAAATCTGAAAAAAGACAAACCCGAACTCATTATCGGCGTGGGTGGCTGTGTCGCCTCACAGGAAGGCGACCATATCCGTCAGCGCGCACCGTTCGTAGATCTGGTATTCGGTCCGCAAACCCTGCACCGTTTACCGGAAATGATTAAGCAACTTCAGGGCGGTGCCGGTTCCGTAGTGGATGTCAGTTTCCCTGAAATTGAAAAGTTTGATTCACTGCCTGAACCCCGCGCAGAAGGTCCCACGGCTTTCGTTTCAATTATGGAAGGGTGTTCCAAGTACTGCACATTCTGCGTTGTACCCTACACCCGTGGTGAAGAAGTCAGCCGTCCCGTTGATGACGTGATTCTGGAAATCGCGCAGTTAGCTGAACAGGGCGTAAGGGAAGTGAACCTGTTAGGCCAGAACGTAAACGCATTCCGTGGCGAGCATCATGACGGCACCATTTGCCGCTTTGCCGAACTTCTGGAAATGGTCGCAGCCATCGACGGCATTGACCGTATCCGTTACACCACGTCACATCCGGTGGAGTTCACCGATGACATTATCGCCGCGTACGAAACAATTCCCGAGCTGGTAAACCATCTTCACCTGCCTGTTCAGAGCGGTTCCGACCGTATTCTCAACATGATGAAACGTGGTCACACGGCACTGGAATACAAATCGAAAATCCGCAAGCTGAAGAAAGTACGTCCTGACATTTGCATGTCTTCAGACTTCATCATCGGCTATCCGGGTGAAACCGATGCAGATTTTGAAGCGACCATGGATCTGATTCAGGCCATCGATTATGACCTGAGCTTCAGTTTCATTTACAGCGCACGTCCGGGTACACCTGCTGCTGATGCCGTGGATGATGTCAGCGAAGACGTGAAGAAGCAGCGCCTGCACCTGTTGCAGCAACGCATCACCCAGCAGGCATTGCGCATTGCCCGTCATATGGTGGGCACTGAGCAGCGTATTCTGGTAGAAGGCCCGTCGAAAAAGAACCCGATGGAGCTGTCCGGCCGTACTGAAAATAACCGTGTGGTGAACTTTGAAGGTTCACCGGACATGATTGGCGAATTCGTGGATGTGAAAATTACAGACGTCTTTACCAATTCACTGCGTGGTGATGTGGTTCGCCGCGAAAAGGATATGGGCTTGCGTGTGGCAGTTTCGCCCCAATCTATTACAGCAAAGCGTCACGGGGAAACTCCTGATGCACTGGGCGTGGGTCAGTTTGTCCCTGCCGTTTAAATTGATGAATAAGCGAGGAATAGCATAACTTGAGTACTCTGGTAAGCAACGAAGTCATATTAGAACCTGCTGACAATAAACGTCTGTCCAGCCTGTGCGGCCCGTTTGATGACAACATCAAACAAATCGAACGCAGGCTTGGTGTAGAAATCAGTTACCGTAATAACGCCTTTAAAGTGTCAGGCGAGGCCCTTCAGGCCAACGGTGTAGCAGAGCTGCTCAAGTTACTGTATATCGAAACTCAGCCTGTTAAAGGCCTTATCCCGCAACTGGAACCGGAGCAGGTACACCTGGCCATTCAGGAAGCCCGTTTCCCGGAGCGCAGTGAATCAACGGTTTACGGCAAAGAAGTTAATATCAAAACTAAGCGGGGTGTCATTAAGCCCCGTAATCCGAACCAGGCACAATACGTTGCCAATGTGGTTAATCATGATATTACGTTCGGTATCGGCCCTGCCGGTACGGGTAAAACCTATCTGGCTGTAGCCTGTGCGGTTGATGCCCTTGAACGTCAGGAAGTACGCCGTATTCTGCTTACCCGCCCTGCTGTTGAAGCCGGTGAAAAACTGGGTTTCCTGCCGGGTGATTTATCTCAGAAAGTCGACCCGTATCTGCGTCCCCTTTACGATGCCCTGTTTGAAATGCTTGGCTTCGAAAAGGTAGAAAAACTGATGGAACGCAACGTAATCGAAGTTGCGCCGCTGGCTTATATGCGTGGCCGTACACTGAACGATGCGTTTATCATTCTGGATGAAAGCCAGAATACCACCACTGAACAAATGAAAATGTTCTTAACCCGTATTGGTTTTAATTCCAAAGCGGTGATCACCGGTGACATCACCCAGGTCGACCTGCCCCGTGGCGTGCGTTCAGGGCTGAGAAACAGTATTGAAGTACTGGAAGGTGTATCTGACATTTCATTTAACTTCTTTAAAGCTGAAGACGTTGTGCGTCACCCTGTGGTGGCCAGAATCGTACAGGCCTATGAGAAGTTTGATGGTGAACAGGAAAAAATCCGTCAGGCAAAACGTGCTGCCGCCGAACAGGAAAAGCAGCAAAATGCCGGTGACGACAGTAAGGACAAGCCGTGACGGCAGTCATCGATTTTCAGCAAGCTTATGCGCCGGAAGACTCCGTTTCGGCGCACATTCCAACAGAAGTTCAACTTTCTCTCTGGGCCAACACCATCTTCTCTCAACTGGATATCAGCGATAAAGAACTGACCATCCGCTTTGTAGATGAAGAAGAATCACAAACCCTCAACAGAGATTACCGCGGTAAAGATAAGCCGACCAATGTACTGTCATTTCCCTTTGAATGCCCGCCGGGTGTACCACTGAATCTGCTCGGTGACCTGGTCATTTGTGCGCCGGTTATCAGCCGTGAAGCACAAGAGCAGCATAAGCCGGTAACCAACCATTATGCCCACATGGTGGTGCACGGTATCCTGCATCTGATAGGCTACGACCACATCGATGATGATGAAGCCGAAGAAATGGAATCTCTGGAAATTGAGATTTTAGCGCAATTATCCATTGACGATCCTTACCGGGATCTTTAACTTTTATATTTCACACACTACAAAAGACGATTATGAGCGAAGACAGCCCTCACTCTACCAACGGCTCGACGAACAAAAGTTGGTTAGATAAATTAAGACTGACATTTTCCGGCGAGCCGAGAAGTAAGGAAGATCTGGTAGACGTTATTACAGAAGCCGAACAACGGGAACTGATTGACCCCCAGACCAGAGAAATGATTGAAGGCGTTATCGGTGTCAACGAAATGCGCGTACGGGATATCATGATCCCCAGAACGCAAATGACTACTATTGATATCGACCAGAAGGTAGAAGAGTTTCTGCCTAAAATTCTGGACACAGCCCACTCTCGCTTTCCTGTTATCAGCGAAGACAAGGACCATATCGAAGGTATTTTACTGGCAAAAGATCTGCTCAGCTATGCATTCAGTCCGGATAAGGCCTTTGAGTTAAAAGATGTACTTCGTCCGGCGGTCATTGTGCCGGAAAGTAAACGGGTAGACGTTCTGCTCAAAGAATTCCGCCAGCAACGCTACCACATGGCTATTGTTGTGGACGAATATGGTGGTGTATCCGGTCTGGTTACCATTGAAGACATTCTGGAACTGATTGTCGGTGAAATTGAAGATGAATATGACATCGACGAAAATGGTACAGACGACATTAAACCACTGAATAAATCTACCTACACCGTTAAAGCATTAACGCCGGTGGATGACTTCAATGAGTTTTTCAAGACGACATTCGATGAAGAAGAAGCGGATACGATTGGCGGTATTGTACTGAAAGCATTCGGGCACATGCCGGAAACCGGTGACGAAATTACCGTCAGCGATATTCACTTCAAAATTACCAACTCCGACAAGCGCCGTCTGGTGCAGCTCAAGGTTACCGTACCCTCCATGGAGTAATCTCCCCTGAAAGCGTTTATTCCCTATCTGTTGGCACTGCTTAGCGGTGCCAGTTTAACCTTTGCCTATGCCCCGTTTTCGCTCTGGCCCGTCACATTCGTGGCGCTGGCCCTGGCCATCCGCCAACTGGTAAAAACGCAACGTCCCTTCTTAACCGGCTGGTTGTTCGGTCTGGGCTGGTTTGGTGCCGGCATCAGCTGGGTGCATGTCAGTATCGCTGATTTTGGCGGCTTGCCCGTGGTGTTGTCAGTGGGACTCATGCTCATTCTGTGCGGGTATCTTGCATTGTATCCTGCAACCGCGCTCTGGGCTGCAAGACGCTGGTTTCCTGCCAGGTTATGGCCGCTTGCCCTGCCGTTTCTCTGGGTCGTTGCTGAATGGCTGAGAAGCTGGATGCTGAGCGGCTTCCCCTGGTTATCGGTGGGCTACAGCCAAATCAACAGTCCGCTGGCAGGCTGGGCGCCGGTAGCCGGCGAAACCGGCATTACAGCGATTATTATTGCCCTTGCAGCAGCACTGGCAGTATTCAGAGTCAGAACCCAATGGCCGGCGATAGCGGTTATTTTTACAGTTAGCCTCGTATCAGGCTGGCTGCTGAAGAAAGTTAACTGGGTGGAAACCGCCGGTGTGCACTCTATTGCCATGGTTCAGGGCAATATTGCCCAGTCACTGCGCTGGGTACCGGAACAGGATATTCCCACCATGGAAAAATACCGTGGGTTAACCATGCCATTGTGGGACAACGATCTGGTGATATGGCCTGAGGCTGCTGTCCCCAAACTGGAACTGATGGCGACAGACTTTCTGCAAGCCATGGACCGCCAGGCAGTAAGCACAAACACAGCACTCATAACCGGTATTGTTAATTACAACTGGGAGTCTGAAGAAGCGTGGAATAATCTGCTGGTGCTCGGGCGCAAAACACCGGACGATACGCAGGCCCGTTACCATTATTTCCATGCCAACCGGTATGCCAAGCACCACCTGCTGCCCATCGGTGAATTTGTGCCTTTTGAAGACATATTAAGACCGCTGGCCCCGTTGTTTGATTTACCTATGTCTTCATTCTCCCGCGGAGACTTTGAACAAACAAACCTGATAGCCAACGGGATCCGCCTGGCACCGGCAATTTGCTTTGAAATAGCCTTTCCCCGTCAGGTTTCGGCCAATGTCCACAGCGATACAGACATGATCATCACGGTAAGTAATGACGCCTGGTTTGGTCACTCCCACGGTCCGGCACAACATCTGGATATTGCCCGTATGCGGGCAGTTGAAACCGGCCGGCCGGTACTGCGGGCAACCAACAATGGTATTACCGCGTTTATTAATGAAAAGGGCGATGTGACCTCTGTTCTGCCGCAGTTTGAAGCTGGCAGCCTGGTGTCTGACGTCGCAGCCAAACATGGTCTTACACCTTACAACCGCGCCGGAGATATACCGGTATGGTTTGTCAGCGGATTACTCCTTTGCATTGCGCTGTATCTTAAACGCACACATTAACCCTTCTGACAGCGTACTTGTGCCTTTCTAAGGCACAAGTACACGTTCTTCTTCCTCTTTTTTGCGATAATTGTCAGCCAAATTTCCCGCTGATTGGGTAAAGTATGGCTGTTGACAGGACAGTTCCGGAAATACCAATGAAAATCAAAAGAATACACACATACATGATGGCCGGTTCGCTGGCGCTTACCAGTTTATTTACGCTGGCTAATCCCCTTGTTATTACCGCAGATCGCATGGTCGATGTGAAAGCCGGTAAGGTTATCGAATCCGCCGTGGTGATTATCGAAGATGATGTGATTGTTCAGGCCGGCCACAGCAAAAAAATTGCCATACCGGACAACGCTGAAGTCATGGCGCTGGGTGATTACACATTAATGCCGGGTTTGATGGACATGCACGTTCATCTGACCAGCGACCCCACAAAACACGGCTACTCATCGCTGTCTGTTTCCGTTCCCCGTGCTGCCATTACTGGTGTTAAACATGCAAAAGATACGCTGATGGCGGGTTTCACCACGGTCCGGAACGTTGGCGCACCGGGCTTTACCGATGTTGCGCTGCGTGATGCCATCAATGACGGTGATGTTCAGGGTCCGCGCATGTTTGTGGCCGGCCCGTCACTGGGTGTTACCGGTGGTCACTGCGACAATAATCTTCTCCCCTATGGCTATCACGATAAAAGCGAAGGCGTTGCTGATGGTCCGTGGGAAGTACGCAAGAAAGTACGTGAAAACATCAAATACGGCGCTACTGTTATTAAGTTCTGCGCCACCGGTGGTGTTTTATCTAAAGGTACAAAAGTCGGTGCCCAGCAGTACACCGAAGAAGAAATGCAGGCACTGATTGAAGAAGCCCATTTACGCGGCCTCACCGTGGCCACGCACGCTCACGGCACCAGCGGCATAAAAGCGGCAATCCGTTCCGGTGTGGACTCTGTAGAACATGTCAGTTTACTGGATGATGAAGCCATCGAACTGGCGAAAAAACACGGCACGTACTTTTCCATGGACGTGTACGTCACAGAATATATTCTCGGCGAGGGTGAAAAGGCCGGTATTCTGCCGGAAAGCCTCGCTAAAGAACGCATTGTAGGCACCAAACAACGGGAGAATTTCCGAAAAGCGGTGAAGGCCGGCGTCAACATGGTATTCGGCTCAGACGCCGGTGTTTACCCTCACGGGGACAATGGCAAACAGTTCGCCCGCATGGTGACCTGGGGTATGACACCCATGGAGGCCATTCAGGCTGCCACCATTAATTCGGCGACATTACTGAAGCAACAGGAATCACTTGGCAGCATTGAAGCGGGCCGGAAAGCTGACGTCATTGCAGTAAAAGGCAACCCTCTTGATGATATGGCGCTGATGGAAGATGTAGGCCTGGTGGTCAAAGACGGACAAATCGTAAAATGCCTCGCGATGTAGCCCTTCATGCCGGCGGCAACTTTCCCACTCGCCGCCGGTGCCGCTTTCTGACATAATCAAACCTTTACAGGCTGGTGCTTAAATAAGAGGCTGGCCTTTTATGTTGCCCGTTACGGGAACTCACGCCTTTTGCTTAACAGGACAGGTATGCCTACTATCGACTTAACTCCCCTTTACCGCTCTTTTATCGGCTCAGACCATCTGGCTACCTTAATTGAAGCTGCGAACCGCGCAGAAAAGCAAAGCAGCTATCCGCCGTACAACATTGAACTGATTGACGAGTTTAAGTACCGCATCACAATGGCTGTAGCGGGTTTCAGTCAGCAGGACGTGATTGTGGAAGTGCAGGACAATACCTTACGGATTGCCGGTAAAAAGCTGGCCGATCCTAAGCAGGCAGAGCGCAAATTCCTGCACAAGGGCATTTCTGAGCGGGGTTTTGAACGTAAGTTCCAGTTAGGTGACAACGTAAAAGTGATGGCGGCCGATATGGCACTCGGCCTGCTGCATATTGATTTACAACGTCTTATCCCGGAAGCGAAAAAGCCTCAGCGCATTTCCATCGGCGGCGGAGACTGACCGGCTTGTGTCTGTAATTTCCGGTAAAGTGGCATATGATGCTTATGCACGTTACCGGGATCTATCTTAGCCAGTGCGGCGATAGCAGCCTCTTTCTTACCTTCGATAAAGTCCAGTTCCGCCAGTCTCAGCCGGATGTAGGTTTTATCGCCCGTTTCATACGTACCCAGTGCCTGGTCAAGGGCATGACCCGCCTGCATGAAATAATAACGTGACTGCTTATACTCACCTTTTTTCAGATAGACGACCCCCAGATTGGTGTACCCATAAGAAAGTTGTAACGGCTCGTTCTTACTTTCGTAGGCTTCTGCCACATAGCCGTAATATTGCAATGCTTTGTCGTAATCCTTTATAAAAAATGCTACATGTGCGATTGCCATATGCAAAGGCGCTTTCGCATCAGGATTACGGATATTTTCAGTACGCCTTACCGCCCAGTCAGCCAGTTCGCTGGCAGCGTCATAATCTTTGAGGTAGTTGTGGAGAATGATGAGTTCTGCAAGACGCCGTGGATCGGGGGCATACTCTGCCGAACGCATAATTAAATCACGGGCAAGATGAGCGTATTCTGTTCCCTGCGCTGTCTCACCGCTACTTAACAGCTTCTTGGCATAAATGGTGTAAACCACAATTTTGAAGACATCAGGGGCATCCGTCATGTCAGCATAACCGCTGAGTTCCTGACGGGTCAGAGACAGGTTATCCAAATCCCACCGTGCAGACAGGTTGTAGTACATCAACATGTACCAGTCCCGGCTTCCGGCAGCAGTATTTTTCAGTAACTGACGGGTTTCATTTTTACAGTCCACAGCACTGGCAAGACAACTGTCAAGACTGGTGTAAGACAACGCATTAACGCTTCCTGAAATCAGGAAAGACAAACTTATAATTATACGGATGGTGTCGCGCACGACTGGTTCTCCGTCTGGCAGACATCTAAAGCAATACTTCCTTACCAGTGCGCAAAAGGATGAAACTCTCTCATAAACCCTGTTGTCCTGAGACAACGTCGTTTATCAGAAAACTCATAGTAAGGTGTGATTTCCACACCGGCATAAACCTTTTATTTTTCCGTAATTATTTGTTCTGCATCTCCATTTGCGCCACATCGGTGCATTATATCGTAAATAATGCGTAAAAAGGCTTTTTAAATGAAGAAAAGACGACAAGTGCAGGCAGGGAAAGCCTGCACAGAAAGAGAATAAACGACTGTTTTACTGAGCAGTGCGTGCAGCAGACAGCGCAGGCCGGTGATTACCCGCATGCTCCAGCCAGTTCATCAACACCTGATGTTCGGTATCGCTGATCCCGATGACTGACATGTGCGTTTCGTCATCATTTACGATTCGGGTAACATTTGCCAGCTTTGACCAGCCGTTGGCGCGGCGAATATTACTGACGAGATCCTGATCAGAACCGTAGGTGAGAATAGGCACCTTCAGTGCAGGTAAATCTGCAAACATATCTGTCTGCTCAACAGAGAGCCCAGCCCGCTTCAGCGCCAGTTCTGCGCCGGCTCGAATGGATGAATCAGGTACCAGCTTGCTTAAACGGGGTTTAAACGTATGGGCGACACCAATGGTAGCGCGGTCAAACCGGTCCATAGGGGCCAGTAAGACCAGTCCGGCCACAGACTCCAGCTTTCTGGCTGTTTTCACCGCAGCTAAAGCGCCCATGGAGTGACCAACAAGGTAAACAGGCTCTTCAGTGATATCCACGGTGTGGTCGATAAATTCGGCAAGCAAGTCTGCATCACGCACACCAAACCCCAGCGGTGCAGAGGACTCGCCCTGCCCCATCAAATCAGGTTCGATGACGCGGAATCCCAATGCCTGAAAATAGAAACCGGTACTCATCCAGCTTTCTTTTTTCGCGCCGTAACCGTGAAGTAAAACAACGGTGCCGGAAAATTGCCCGACATCACGGGGAGCAATTGTCACTTCTTTCAAAAAGCTGAACTGGTTACCAAAATCCCGCGATACGGTAAAAGACATACTGGGAAGCTGACGGATAACAGCACCGCCATCTTTATAAGGAATACAATAGGATGAGCGCTCACTACACCACTGCTTCTCAACCACGCCCCATTGGGCATACATCTGGTCCAGTGTGGCCTGTTCGTAGTGAATTAATTGCGCGGGTGATTCGATGCGCTCTGCTACCATCCGTGAGCAGCCACTGAGTAAGATCAGGACTAAAAGTAATAATGAATGTTTCACGAACGGTACCGTACTACACATCAATTGCCGTTGCGGCTTTATCCGCTGAGGGCGTTGGTTAAAGGAAGCGGAAAGCCGGAGACTTTCCGCCATCAATATCAGATATATTCCACTTCGGTAATTTCGAACTCGACAGTACCTGCCGGTGTCTGGATATTTACCACATCATCCAGTTCTTTACCGATAAGACCACGGGCGATAGGAGAATTCACTGAAATCAGATTATTTTTGATATCAGCTTCATCATCACCCACGATACGGTAAGTGGTTTCAGCATCAGTTTCCAGATTCATTATGGTAACTGTAGTACCAAAAATGACCTTACCGGTATTATCCATTTTGGTAACATCGATGATTTGCGCGTTAGATAACTTTCCTTCGATGTCCTGAATTCGACCTTCACAGAAGCTCTGTTCTTCACGGGCAGCATGATACTCGGCATTCTCTTTCAGGTCGCCGTGCTCACGGGCTTCGGCAATAGAAGCGATAATACGCGGGCGGGTAACTGTTTTTAATTCATTTAATTCTTTGCGCAATAACTCTGCGCCACGAGCGGTCATCGGATACTGACTCATGGTGTTTCTCACTTATTTTGACTGGTCTGCTGACCTTTTGATCGCTGAGTTAAAAAAAGTGCGCCGACCGGCGCACTTTTCTAAAATATTGATTGCGCAGAATAGCGCAATTTCACACAACTGTCATCAGGCATTAATACGGGCATGCAGTTCCTGCACTGATGAAACCTTGTTACGGTCATCGGCAGATTTTGCACGAATCGTAGCGAATGCTGCATTCATTGTTGTGGTGTAAGTGATTTTATTCACTAACGCTTCACGACGAATGTATACAGAATCCGTGATTGCCTGGCGGCCTTCCGTGGTGTTGATGATATAGCTGTATTCACCGTTCTTAATTGAATCAACGATGTTAGGACGTCCTTCAGACACCTTATTGACTACAGTACATTCAACACCTGCATCAATCAGGCTCTTCGCAGTACCGCTGGTCGCTTCAATCTTAAAGCCGGCTTCGATCATTGCTTTGGCAAGGTCGACAACACGGGCTTTGTCATTGTTACGCACAGACAGTAACGCTTTGCCTTCTCTTGGCAGCGGCGCACTGGCACCCAGGTTGGCTTTAGCATACGCTTCTTCGAAGGTATCACCAACACCCATAACCTCACCGGTAGAGCGCATTTCAGGGCCTAACAGCGGGTCAACACCCTGGAACTTAGCAAATGGCAGTACCACTTCTTTCACAGAGTAGAACGGCGGAATGATTTCTTCCGTCACACCCTGAGACTGCAGTGACTGACCGGCCATACAGCGGGCAGCAACTTTCGCCAGCGGTACACCTGTCGCTTTAGATACGAAAGGTACGGTACGGGCAGCACGTGGGTTCACTTCAATCAGGTAAACTTCACCGTCTTTGATAGCAAACTGTGTATTCATCAGACCCACAACACCCAGCTCTAACGCCATATCACGAACCTGCTTACGCATGGTGTCCTGAATATCTTTTGGCAGAGAGTGTGAAGGTAATGAACAGGCAGAGTCACCAGAGTGAACACCGGCTTGTTCGATGTGCTCCATGATACCGCCGATCACCACTTCTGTGCCGTCACAGATAGCGTCGATGTCGACTTCAATCGCGTCGTCGAGGAAACGATCCAGCAGTACCGGGGCGTCGTTAGACACTTTAACCGCTTCGTTCAGATAACGTTTCAGATCTTTCAGGTCGTACACGATTTCCATCGCACGGCCACCCAGAACGTATGAAGGACGAACAACCAGCGGGAAGCCGATTTCTTCTGCACGGGCCAGAGCCTGTTCAATGTTGGTAACCGTTGCGTTAGCCGGCTGCTTAAGACCCAGCTTGTTCACCATGTGCTGGAAGCGCTCACGGTCTTCTGCACGGTCAATGGCTTCCGGAGACGTACCGATAATCGGTACACCATTCGCTTCAAGGGCACGGGCCAGTTTCAGTGGTGTCTGACCACCGTACTGAACAATCACGCCTTTAGGCTGTTCTTTTGCAACGATTTCCAGCACGTCTTCTAACGTTACCGGTTCGAAGTACAGACGGTCTGATGTGTCGTAGTCGGTAGAAACCGTTTCAGGATTACAGTTAACCATGATGGTCTCGTAGCCGTCTTCACGCATAGACAGCGCAGCGTGCACACAGCAGTAATCGAATTCGATACCCTGACCGATACGGTTAGGACCACCGCCCAGTACCATGATTTTATCTTTATCCGTCGGTGCAGCTTCACATTCTTCGTCGTATGTGGAGTACATGTACGCAGTGCTGGTTGAGAATTCAGCAGCACAGGTATCAACACGCTTATACACCGGAGAGATACCGAAACCACGGCGGATGTCGCGGATGTCGCTTTCTGCAACGTTAGTCAGCTCAGCCAGACGGGCATCAGAGAAACCTTTACGCTTCAGCGCGCGGGTGAAATCTTCAGTCAGTGCGCTTACGCCCTGCTCTGCCACCTGGTTTTCCAGTTTAATCAGTTCTTCTAGCTGTACCAGATACCAGCGGTCAACATTGGTGTAAGAGAACACTTCGTCAACGCTCATTCCCATACGGAAGGCATCACCGATGTACCAGATACGCTCAGCGCCGGGATTCTGAAGTTCGTACTTCAGTTTGCTCATGGCTTCGTCGTCCTGCGGGTCCAGAATCGGGTTCAGACCCGTAGCGCCCACTTCCAGACCACGTAATGCTTTCTGCAGTGATTCCTGCTGATTACGGCCAATCGCCATCACTTCACCCACAGACTTCATCTGTGTGGTCAGACGGTCGTTCGCACCGGCAAACTTTTCGAAGTTAAAGCGTGGAATCTTAGTCACAACGTAGTCGATAGACGGCTCGAAAGAGGCCGGCGTCAGACCACCGGTAATATCGTTAGCCAGTTCGTCCAGGGTATAACCCACAGCCAGCTTGGCAGCCACTTTCGCAATCGGGAAGCCGGTAGCTTTTGATGCCAGTGCTGAAGAACGTGATACGCGCGGGTTCATCTCGATGATAACCATACGGCCAGTCTTCGGATCCACACCGAACTGCACGTTTGAACCGCCGGTTTCCACACCGATTTCGCGCAGTACGGCCATGGCCGCGTTACGCATGATCTGGAATTCTTTGTCGGTCAGCGTTTGCGCCGGCGCAACAGTGATAGAGTCACCGGTGTGAACACCCATGGCATCGAAGTTTTCGATAGTACAAACAATAATGCAGTTATCGTTTTTATCACGAACCACTTCCATCTCGTACTCTTTCCAGCCAATCAGCGACTCATCGATAAGCAGCTCATTGGTAGGAGAAAGGTCAAGACCGCGGGTACAGATTTCATTGAACTCGTCAATGTTGTATGCGATACCGCCACCGGTTCCACCCATGGTGAACGACGGACGGATGATACAAGGGAAACCGATGCGGCTGAGTACATCGTGAGCCTGCTCCATAGAGTGAGCAATTTCCGCACGGGGACATTCCAGACCGATAGACTTCATCGCTTTATCAAAGCGCTCACGGTCTTCCGCTTTATCGATAGCGTCAGCCGTTGCACCAATCAGTTCAACGTTGAACTCTTTCAGTACGCCTTCACGCTCAAGATCCAGCGCACAGTTCAGTGCAGTCTGGCCGCCCATGGTAGGCAATACCACATCAGGACGTTCTTTTTCGATGATTTTGCGTACCACTTCCCAGTGAATCGGCTCGATGTAGGTTGCATCAGCCATTTCAGGGTCAGTCATGATAGTCGCAGGGTTAGAGTTTACCAGAATGACGCGGTAACCCTCTTCGCGCAGTGCCTTACAGGCTTGTGCGCCGGAATAGTCAAATTCACAGGCCTGGCCGATAACGATAGGGCCGGCACCCAGAATCAGAATACTTTTTATGTCAGTACGTTTTGGCATTGTCGGCTAGTTCCTACTGTTTTGATTGTTCAATAAGGTCGATGAAATGATCAAACAGATCAGCCGCTTCGTGCGGACCCGGGCTCGCTTCAGGGTGGCCCTGGAAGCTGAATGCAGGTTTGTCGGTACGGTGAATACCCTGCAACGACTTATCGAACAATGAAATATGAGTAACTTCTAAGTTATCCGGCAACGTAGATTCATCAACAGCAAAACCGTGGTTCTGGCTGGTGATCATCACTGTACCTTTCTTAAGGTCTTTCACCGGGTGGTTAGCACCGTGGTGACCAAACTTCATTTTGACCGTCTTAGCACCGCTGGCCAGAGCCAGTAACTGGTGACCCAGACAAATACCGAATACCGGAATGTCTTTTTCAAGAATGGTTTTAATCGCTTCAATGGCGTAGTCACACGGCTCAGGGTCGCCGGGGCCATTTGATAAAAACACACCATCCGGATTCAGAGCCAGTACATCGGCAGCAGGCGTTTGCGCAGGCACCAGTGTCACTTTACAGCCACGGTCAGCCAACATACGTAAGATGTTGTTCTTCACGCCGTAGTCGTATGCAACAACATGGTATTTCGCTTCCGCAGGCGTTACATAACCTTCACCCAGCACCCACGTGCCTTCGGTCCAGGTTTTCACTTCCTTAGTGCTAACTACTTTGGCCAAGTCCATGCCTTTTAAGCCCGGGAACCCCTTAGCAGCGTCTAATGCTTTGGCTTCATCTAAATCGTCACCGCAGATGATACAACCGTTCTGCGCACCCTTGTCACGAAGGATACGGGTTAAACGACGGGTATCGATATCCGCAATACCTACTACGCCCTTGGCTTCGAGGTATTCAGATAATGTTTGTTCGTTTCGAAAATTACTGGCTACGAGGGGAAGGTCACGAATGATTAGACCTTTAGACCAGATTTTGTCTGCTTCGACGTCTTCAGAATTGGTACCGGTATTACCGATATGGGGGTAAGTAAGTGTAATGATTTGTTCAGCGTATGACGGGTCGGTGATGATTTCCTGATAGCCTGTCATGGAAGTATTAAAAACAACTTCCCCAACGGCAGAACCAGTGGCACCAATTGCCGTACCTTTAAAAACTGAACCATCCTCTAACACCAAAAGGGCAGAATTAGCCAAGTCAACCTCCAGATTAAGGATAACCGACGGTTTATTCAGTGGCATGAATAAACCCCACAAAAAACGGGAGGTAACAATAATTTTACTTCCCGTTTACGATACTTTGCAGCTAATAAAACGCGACCCGGACAGGCCGGAACGCTAAATTTTGGCAAATTCCAAGTATTATATAGGAGTAATCAGCAAAGGTCTAATTCAAATTTAGAAAAATATGAAAAACACCTCATTAACTGATTTTTCAGCGTCTAACCTCAGAAAAGCCTATTTATCTGATGAATAATTACGCCAGACCAATGACATCATTCATGCCATAACGTCCATTTTGCTTACCCGACAGCCACAAAGCCGCATGTACTGCGCCTTTGGCGAAGGTTAAACGACTCGACGCTTTGTGCGTAATTTCCAGACGCTCACCCAGATCAGCAAACAATGCGGTGTGTTCTCCCACAATATCACCGGCTCTTACGGTGGCAAAACCGATAGTTTGATGTTCACGGGGCGGTTCTTTCCCTTCACGACCGTAAACAGCACATTCTTGCAAGTTTCGGCCTAAAGTATCCGCAATCGCTTCACCGATGGCCATAGCTGTGCCTGATGGTGCATCCTGCTTAAAGCGGTGATGTGCTTCGAGGATCTCAATATCTGCTGTATTGCCCAGTGCTTTAGCCGCCTGCTTCACCAGCGACAGCATGACGTTTACGCCCACGCTGTAATTCGCCGCGAAAACCAGCGGGATTGTTTTTGCTGCTTCGTCCAGCGCCTTTAACTGGTCCTGCGACAAACCTGTGGTACCAATAACAACCGGCTTTTTGTGCTCTGTGCACCAGGCAAGATTGCTGTCGAACGCGGCCGGTAAGGTAAAATCAATGACCACATCAACATCGTCAGGGTTCAGTGATGAAATCGCACTGCAGGCAATGCCCTGCGTACCGATCCCGGCGAGTTCGCCAACATCGATGCCTACCCACGGTGAGTCATCACGGACCGTGGCAACAGATAAATCTGCATCGTCATTTTCACGTAATGCTTCAATCAGCACACGTCCCATACGCCCGTTGGCGCCTAAAATAGCTACTTTCATATCAGGATATTCTCAGTCTGTTTTCCGGCATTTTGCCTGAGCGCAGACAATTTTCAAATGCTCACAGGTAATTAGCGTAGAATATGGTATAACCATCTGCAGTCATGCCATTTCAATTTACCCGCAGAAAATCTGCATTTACACTGTGTTTCATCGACACAAAACCGTACTTTATCCGCTACGATAATCGTGCTTCTGCAGAAAAGGACTCAACATGGAAAAAAAGCTGATCTGGGATATTCCTACCCGACTGTTTCACTGGTTGCTCGTTTTCTCCCTGGCCGGGCAATATGTCACCGCTGAACTGATGGACAACGCCATGCAATGGCACTTCTATCTCGGCTACTTTACGCTCGGGCTGATTATTTTCAGGCTCATCTGGGGGATTGCCGGTTCGGATTACGCGAAGTTCAGCCAGTTTATTTATGGTCCCCGGGCCGTATTACGTTATGCCGGCACCTTATTTAAGCGGGACTCAGAAGCTCATGCAGGTCACAACCCGCTGGGTGGCTGGGTTGTTATCATCATGCTGTCACTGGTTGCCGTGCAGGCAGTAAGCGGATTATTCATGACTGACGATATTTTCCTTGATGGTCCCTGGCGCGCCGCAGTAGAAGACTCAACGCTGAAAACCATGAGTTATTTGCACAATAACATCTTCAATATTTTACTGGTGGTCATTGCCCTTCATATTGCAGCGATTGGTTTTTATGCCGTGTATAAAAAGCAAAAACTGGCACCGGCCATGGTGCACGGAAAGAAAAGCACCAATGAAGCCGGGATCCCGTCATCACGCCTGCTGGCTGCTTTTATTGTTGCACTCATCAGTGCCGGCATTGTGTACTACGTAGTAGAAATCGCGCCGCCTGAAGCAGTAGAAGAAGAATATTACTACTGATCTTTAACTTGGCTCAGCTGCACAGCCAGATGTTACAAAGCCGCCTTCACAGGCGGCTTTGTCGTTTTGTCTCTCATGCATTAAGCGCCACAGCAGCACTATGATTTGACCAGTCCCTGCTTATGATTTTACCAGCCCCTGCTTTTGCATTATTTCCTGAATTTCCGGCACACTGGCCGGGTCATCAATGGTAGACGGCACTGCCACCTCATGGTTTGCGGCGATCTGACGTAACAGCTTACGTAAAATTTTACCCGAACGGGTTTTAGGTAACCGGGGCACCACCACCGCACGATGAAAACAGGCCAGCGGACCGATTTCCTTTCTGATCATCGCCACCAGCTCCTGTTGCAGGGTGTCTTCGTCAATATCCACACCATCTTTGAGCAGCACTAATCCCACCGGCACCTGCCCTTTTAAACTGTCATGAACGCCTATCACACTGCATTCTGCCACTGCCTGATGCGCAGCAACGATTTCTTCCATTTCACCGGTAGATAAACGGTGACCGGCCACATTAATCACATCATCAGTGCGCCCCATAATAAAGACATAGCCGTCGTCATCTTTAAAACCGCCGTCACCTGAAGTGTAATAATCCGGATAAGCTTCCAGATAGGCATGTTTGAACCGTTCACAATCCCCCCAGATAGTCGGCAGACAACCCGGCGGCATCGGCAGCTTTATCGCAATTGCGCCCTGCTCTCCCGCCGGTAAAGGTTTACCGGTGTGATCCAGCACTTGCACATTAAAGCCCGGCACCGGTACGGTTGAGGAACCCGGTTTAACCGGTAAGTCTTCAAGTCCTGCGGGATTAGCACAAATGGCCCATCCGGTTTCAGTTTGCCACCAGTGATCGATCACCGGTTTGCCGGTTTTATCAACGGTCCAGAGATAGGTGGGCGGGTCGAGCCGTTCCCCGGCCATGAAAATCGTCTTCAGTGAGCTGATGTCATATTTTTCGACTAACTTTGCATCAGGATCTTCTTTGCGAATTGCGCGGAACGCCGTCGGCGCAGCAAACAGCGCCTTAATTTTATATTCTTCCGTCATTCGCCAGAACGCGCCTGCATCCGGCGTTTTTACCGGTTTGCCTTCATACACAACCGTAGTGCATCCATGCAAAAGCGGTCCGTAAACGATATAGGAATGTCCGACTACCCAGCCAACATCCGATGCTGCCCAGAACACCTCACCCGGTGCCATGTTGTAAATAGCCTGCATGGAATATTTCAGCGCGACAGCATGACCACCGTTATCCCGCACAACCCCTTTCGGTTTTCCCGTAGTGCCTGAAGTATAAAGAATATAGAGAGGATCCGGTGCCTGCACCACAGTACAAGGCGCCAGTGTGGCTGTTGCCATTGCGGTATCCCAGTCTGTGTCGTCAGCGCTGAGTTCTGCCATTTGCTCAGGACGCTGAAAAACAATGACTGAATCCGGTTTATGCGCCGACAGACTGATTGCCTCGTCGACCAACGGCTTGTAGGGGATCACTTTCGCCACCTCAATGCCGCAGGAGGCTGTCACCAGCACCTTAGGCGATGCATCTTCAATGCGCACAGCCAGCTCGTGGGGAGCGAAGCCGCCGAAAACTACCGAATGAACAGCGCCGAGTCGTGCCGATGCCAGCATGGCAATGACAGCCTGCGGGATCATCGGCATGTAGATAACAACCCTGTCGCCCTTCTCTACGCCTTTACCGGCAAGCACG
Source organism: Alteromonas sp. (assembly GCF_984505615.1). NCBI lineage: Bacteria > Pseudomonadati > Pseudomonadota > Gammaproteobacteria > Alteromonadales > Alteromonadaceae > Alteromonas > Alteromonas sp. The sequence goes on from NZ_CFHOXV010000031.1 coordinate 21,840, forward strand.
GAGGCAAATTTTGCGACTTCCTCATGCAACCTGCGGTAGGTATACGTCGCTTTCTTTCCCGTAACCGGTGAATCATAAATAAGCGCAGGCTGATCACCCCTGCCGTTTTCAACATGATAATCCAGCACCATGTAGCAGGTATTCATTTCCCCATCAGCAAACCAGCGATAAATGTCGTTGTCGTCTTTCGACAAAATGGTTTCAGGAAAACGGGACCAGGGCAGCGCCTGCGCTTTTTCTTTCCAGAATGCTTCCGGTGAATCAATTGCCCTCTGATATTCTGTGGTGTACGACATAACGGCCTCGCGAATGTTGTTCCGGTACAATTAATGTAACCATTAATGAAAACTTTTAACTTGATTTACATTAATATAAAAACAACAAAAAGCCGCATAAGACTTGGGTCGCAAATTTTTGCCTTGTGCTGACAGAGAAATCAGTTCACAAGGCGGGCAATTTTTCCTTTTGCGCAGGTAAGAAGCAGGTTACGCCAGGTTTCTTCTTCCACCGGTTTGGAGAGGTAAAAACCCTGGAAGATATCGCAGCCCCGGCGAGTGAGATACTGGATCTGAATTTCGTTCTCAATGCCTTCCGCTACCGTTCTCACACCCATGGCACTGGCCATTTCAATAATGGTATTCACGATGGGCACGTCATCACTTTCAAAGTTGATTTCATCCACAAAGTAACGGTCGATTTTCAGTTCAGTAATGGGCAGTTCTTTAAGGTAACTCAAGCTGGAATAGCCGGTACCAAAGTCGTCAATGGAGAAAGCAAAGCCCAGTTGTGACAACCTTTCAATGCGTTTGCGCACCAGATCAATGGTGGTAACCAGCGTGGTTTCCGTGATCTCCAGCACCAGTTGCTCAGGGTTAATCTGCCACTCTGAGATCGTTTCCAGCAGCCGGTCAGAAAAATCAGCACGGGCAATATGTCTGCCACTGATATTCACAGAAAGGGTCGTTTCCAGCCCCTGAGATTTCATTTCTGACAGCAAACGGCAGGCTTCGTTTATTACCCAGTAACCAATATCCACCACGGCATCACTTTCCTCAGCAATGGGAATGAACTCACCGGGACTGATAAAGCCCAGCCGTTTCTCATTCCAGCGCAGCAGTGCTTCAGAAGATAAAATACGACCATGTTTGTCGTACTGGGGTTGCAGCACTAAATAGAATTCGTTGTATTCCAGTGCGTGGGCAAAACTCTGACTGATGTAATTGTGCCTGTCGTAGGCATTAAACTCGTTGCGCTCCAGGGTGACTCGGCCGCCCGGTCCCTGCTTCTTAGCCTGCCTCGTACCGAAATCCAGAATACCGGTAATTTTCTCATAGCTGGCATCCTGTGCGTGAACATAGGTCGATGCCAGCGAGGTTGATACCAGCTGTGAATGACCATGAAGGGTAAATTCTTTGCCCAGCTCACTGTGCACGCCCCATTCGATGGAATCAATCAGATCCATGGTGGCAGCATCTTTTGACTCATCAAAGGGTTCTTTAAACAGAATATAAAATTTATCCCCCAGTCCGCTGTATACCTGAAAGCGGGAGGAAATGGCTTTTTTGATACGTCCGGCGAAAATTCGCAAAATGTAATCACCGGTCTCTTTTCCGAACGACAAATTAAACTGGGCAAAATTATCGATATCCAGCATACAACAGTACATTTGCCGTTTAGTGGTTTTCGCGGCGATGATCAGCCGGCGTAAATCCTTTTCAAAGGATTTGATATTGGGCAAATGGGTAACTTCATCAAAAAAGGCGATTTGATAGATACTGTCCACCGCCTGTTTACGCTCGGTAATATCGCGGATAACGCAGACAAACTGCGACTGACTGACCTGCTCAACTTCAGACACCGACACTTCAATCGGAAAGGTTTTGCCCTGACGGTGCTTCGCTGACAGTTCTTTTCCGAAAATAGCGCCGAGTCCCGGCCGCAAGTGCTGACGGACAAACTCGATCTGCTCATCATCAGGCGGCCCCGGCAATAAATAGGAAATGTCTTCTCCGATAACCTGCTCAGGCTCGTAACCAAACAGAATTTCAACGGTCTGATTGGCAGTAATGATGGTGCCCAGCTCATCCACGGTCAGTACCGCATCATTCATGCTGTCCAGAATCGTGTTTAAGTATTCGATGTAATTCTGTTCTGTTTCCGACAGGCGCTTGTGCTCAGTAATGTCCTGAACAGAGCCGAAAATCTTCACGATTTCACCGTTCTGCTTTCTGGCCTTGCCAGACAATTTCACCCAGCGTTTGTGTTTTTTGCGGGTGATCACAGGCAGTTCAAACTGATAACTCACTCCGGAGGCCAGTAGCATCTGTATGGCTTTAATCAGCTTTCGTCTGGCTTCAGAGGGAAAACAGGAAAGAATACGGTAAAGGGTAACGCGGGTATCTCTGGCGAAATCGAACAGCCGGTAGGTTTCATTAGTCCAGTGTATTTGCTGGGTTTGTACATCGTAATCCCAGCCGCCGGTAGACGACATCTCGGAGACTTCATCAAACAGCGACAGTCTGTCGTGAAGTAACTTCAGGCTGCCCTCACGGTGCAATGATGCCGATTCGGCTATCAACCCCACACGCTCACCACTAAGCTCCAGAAAGGCCATATCGTAGTCTGATGCTTTCTGGTGTGGAAAATAACCGGCGACAAAAAGTGCAATGTCGTCGTGTTTAACAACCTGAACCGCCAGTGAAAAAAATGCTTTTGTCGTTTTGTCTTTAAAGCTTACGGGCAAACAGGGAGAGGCGCCGGTTTGTTCCAGTACACAAGCGACGGGTAATGACGCGGTGTCATTCATTTGCCAGAAAAGAATTTTACCCTGTAAGGATGCTGCATCCTCCTGCTCTGCCACCGTGGCAACAATAATACAGGCGTTCTCTGCGGCGGTATTCTGAATAAGCGAATTCAGGACATCCGAAATCCGGGAACGTCCTTCATGACTTATTTCATCCGTTAACCACGACTCACCCATATACCGGCATTCCTCTCATGAATCACTAAAAATCTTTCCTGCGGCGATCACCCCCCATTAAGCATAGGAAAAGAACCATTTTTCTACAAACAGAGGTTGGTAAATTGCGATATCATGCCGGAATACGACGTCTAAAAACGCGAATGGCCGCTATAAGCGGCCATTAAATGAACATTACGGATAATCCGTACCGATTTTTTATTGATTAGTCAGCCTTGTAATCATCGTGGCAAGACTTGCAGGTACCGCCTACTTTACCGATTGCCTGAGCAAATTTGCTTTCGTCACCTGCCGCAGCAACAGTCTGTAAATTAGCAGCAGCAGACTTCAGCGCACTGATCTTGCCTTCAAAATCAGACCAGTTTTCCCAGATCTCATCTTTTGCTTCGGTGTCTACATCAAACTTGCGGGTATCAACCTTTACATAATCTGCCATCATGTCGGCCAGTTGTTCCAGACGCATTGCGTTGGTTTCAATGACTTCCTGATCAAACGGGATAGCGCCTTTCGCCATGCCGCCCAAAGGCCCCATGTTGCTGGCTACCAGTGTGTAAAGCGCATGTCTGTACTTGGTTGCCGCTTTCGCGTGTTTTTCGTTCATTGCAGCTTCCTGAGCCAGAACGCTGCCGGTTGTAAGGCTTGTAACCACGACTGCTGCCATCAGGCCGGTCTTGAGCAGTTGCTTCATTCTTTTCTCCATTAAGATACGGTAAATGTGGTGTGTGATAGTTTACGCATCCGTCCCTGCGGACAAGCTTACCTTACCCCTGATCCGGTTGCAGTTTCCAGGGTCATATCATGTTATTTGTTGCACTAAATCTATATTCGCGCAAGGTTATGTACGACAAGCGCATTAAATACGAAGTTGAACGAATTTTCTTCACCGCAGTAACGGGACAACGCCACTTTCTTTAGCGTTGCTCACTAAATGCGAGTTTCAGCCCGAGTGCAGCAAAACTGGTGGCAAAGAATTTCTGTATGAAAACACTCACTTTCTCAGACTTTAAAACCCGGGCGCTGAATAAACCGGATAACCCACCGTAAACCAGAAAAACAGCAAAGTTCATAAGCATAAACACGGAGCCGTGAAGTAACATACTGGCGGCAATGGTACTGTCGCTGCCGGTGATAAATTGAGGCAGAAATGCCAGAAAGAAAATAGACAATTTCGGATTCAGGATATTTAGCAAAAATCCCTTTATCATGAAGCTTACATACCCTGCCTCACTCTGCGCTTCACCGGACACCGCCAGTGGCCCGGACGAGCGCCACATTTGCCAGGCCAGATACAACAGATAAGCACACCCGGCATATTTCACTACCGAAAAAGCTACCGCACTGGTATGGAATATAGCGGCCAGACCGAAACTACTGGCCAGCAGCGCAGGAATAATCCCCAGCGTACACCCCAGCGCAGCAAAGAAGCTCGCCCTTTTTCCATGGCAAAGACCCGTTGCTACGGTGTACAACACACCTGTGCCCGGCATCAGCACCACGACCAGAGACGTTAATAAAAATCCGGCTGACAGCATTGTTCTCTCCTTTTCCTTCAGGTTTCTGAGTCGGTAAATGTTTTCAGATTTTACTCCGTGATAAAACGGCACATTCCGTGTCCCAGCGGCTCACCGTTTCGCTCAGTGAAGCCGTATTTGGCGTAAAACCCTTCTTTTCCCTTTGCTGCTAACAGGCCGGCTGTTGAGCCTGCCGGACAATGTTCTGCAATGTATCCGTTTATTGATTCCATTATCCGGGCCCCGAGCCCGAGTTCCTGAAAATCAGGGTGCACAATGACATCCTGAAGGTAAAAGTACATCGCCCCGTCACCAATCAGACGCCCGCAGCCAATTAGCGTTTCCTCTGAATACAAACAAACCCAGAACAGTGAATTTTCAATACTCTTCTGGATGACTGCCATCGCCGGGTTATTCCATCCCGCAGTCTCCCGTAAGGCAGCAAATGCTTTTGCTTCAGGCGGCCGGGTGATTAAAGTGATGTCTGATACTGGCATGCTTTCACACCGTTCAGTTGCTGATTTCTTTTCTTGCTTGTTGGATCGCGGCATCCACTGCCTCAATCGCTTTAGTATTCGTCCAGCATCTCGATTGCAGCATGGAAGATACCAGTGCAACGACTTCTGAAGCATTGTGGCTGGCGAGTTTTTCAAAGGAATCCAGCCCGACTTCCTCAAAGCGCTTCAGCACCGTAGGGCCAACGCCTTTGACTGCAAGTAAACAACTTTTTTCTTCTTCCGTGAATGGCATTTGCCTAGTTCCTTCATCTATAAATTCTGATTAATCGCGCTCTGCTTCAAGTTACCAGTTTCCGGTTCTGAACGCATCTGGCAATTCATTCAGATTAGCTGTGCAGACCATAGTGTTTATCAGATACCTTTTTGCGGATGCCTGAGATATTCCACTTAAATTTCTTCTTTGATCAGCGCAAGTAAATCGGTAACACCAACATCCTCGCCCGCCTGCGATAATAAAGTAGACACCTGACCACGATGATGGGTTTGATGATTAAAGAAATGAAGAAGCAAACTCGCAAACCGCTTGTTAGCAGCGATGCCTTTTGTGTTCCGATAGCTGAGCACAAAATTCAGATCGTCAGCGGTCAACGCACCAGTCCATTTGATTATCTGTTCGTCCAGCCAATACCTGCGTTCAGACAATGCCTCAAAGTCGTCATAGAGAATGTGATCAAGGCTTGCCGGATTCGAAAGGTCAACAATGTCGCGTAGTAAATTCTCACAAGATGGGTGTGTGGCAAATCGCTTCAGCCAGATAATGTCCGCGACGACAATATGATTCAGCGTGCCCAGCACAGAACTAAAAAAAGCACCGCGATCTGCCGTTAAATCTTCCCGGCTCAGACGCCCGGCAGATTCATAGACCTTTAAATTCATCCACTGATTATATTCCGCCATTAAGCAGAAATGACTTTCCAGACTCATGGAAAAAACCTTACACGTATTTAGCCGCAAAACATTGCAATATCAGGCGACGACTACTTTAAAGACAACTTGTGTTCCCAACTTACCACAGCAGCACAGAAACCTGAGAAAACAAAACCCAGTACAGAAATCAAAATTGCCACAACGCCTCCGAAAGCCATACCATAACTTTCATGAGTGACAACTACTCGGAGACCACTGCCGTCGTCCTCCAGAGGAAGTGGTGCAGACAGGTTCATTACAATATTAAAAACAATCAGCGCTACGCCCAATACAAATACGGTCGCAGCGGCCAGCGCAATGAACCTTGCTGAGTAAAGCAAAATGCTCAAGTTCCTAGTTTCTATTTTTGAGTATGGTAATAGGTTCATAGGACGTCCTGTCGGTGAGTTTGAGTACTGACGCTATCGCTTAATGGTTGACTAATTCAGACTACACTGACAAAGCTTAAAATGGTACGTTTACTACCTAATTTGCGCGCTTGAGCCCCATACTTTAGTACTATATGTATCAATCAAGAAATAGAAAAATTCACTTGGAAAACTTTCACAAAATGCATTTTTTTGATGAATATCACCAAAAATAAAAATCTGAGGTTAATAATAAATGGAATTAACTAATGAATGAAAAATCGCTTATAACCCTTTATGAAAGTGCGAAAAGTTACCTAATCGAAAAAATCAATCGAGCTGATGCTGAAACAATTTTAGAGCATTATATATCGCTGTCAGATGGAAGCGTAAATATCACTAGCATTGAGAATTTGTATTATCGACTTTTATCATCTGCACAGAATGCCAACATGAAAGCTGGCGTTATCGGAGGGTCAATTGGAGGAGTAGACAAGTTGGGTATTGTTCTTTGCGATTTTTGCCCCATTGACGTTGTAGAGAAATATAATGAAGATCACTTTGCGTTACTGAATGAAATCGAATCCCAACTGAAACCTACCGGAAAAGTTCGAAAGACGCCACAAAGTATCTGGCCAAGATATTGCGAAACTGCTTTAAGTGCAGCGAATTTCTTATCACAATTTAACTCTGGCCAAGAATTCTACGCTTGGGCAAATCACTACTATAATGACCCACGCTCTCTAGCTGCTCTGCCACTTATACTCGAGCAAGAAATTTATGGTATTGGGTATCCTCTTGCATGTGACTTTTTGAAGGAGCTCGGCTTTATCAACTTTGGTAAACCTGATATCCATATCATGGATATTTTATCTGGTGTTGGCCTATGCGACTCTAAACTTACCCCTTATCAAATTCAAAAAATAATAGTAGAAATCGCATTGGCTAATCGAGTATCTCCATACAATGTCGACAAAGTGTTTTGGCTCATTGGTAGTGGTAAATTTTACGATCATCCTGAAATAAGCAATACAGGCAGAAATAAAGCTGATTTCGTCCAGCAGTATAACTCCTGATAAATAAGGGAATGTAATGGGACTTACAGACTAAATAAGTATTCCAAGAAAGGGCGATTAAATTTACCGCGTCAGCTGAATTAGTTCCGACCTAGCCGTTGATCGCCTTTTTCACTGTTACTTGTCTGGTTGTAGTGACACCTTCTCGCACATAGTCGAGCAGAGCCTCTAGCTGTGGTCTGTTGCGGTCTTTCTCTGAACACTTGTCGGTAAATGTATTGTCCAGGTCCACCTCTGAGAGTTGTCTCTATATGTTCTGCTCGACTGTGCTTACCCGAGCGTATCCGATGTGTTTTCCGTTACTCATGCGTACCTCAGTGTACCAATATGACTCTTAGGCTATATACGCTATCTGTACCAGTGATGCGAAGCCAAGTCTATTTTGTACAGTTGAGTGTAGAAGTCTGTACCAGGATAAATGTACAAGTTAGCCTATGCCGTATCTGGTAAAGGCTCAGAGGTGCTTAGGGAACAGTCCAAGCGCTTGCTTTGCATAGGTCAGGGAGTGAGGCCAGGTCGCATCACGATAAAGAGTAAAGCCACCAGCAGCATCTTTTAGGCTATGGGGGGAGAATCGCGGCGACCTTCCTGTAGATTAGGCTCTCAGATTTTTGCGGTGAAAATTATCCGATTGCTACACTATTTAATTTTTCTACAAATTCATCTGTGAAAGCCAAACTTTTAGCATCCATAAAATCCATCTCGATTAACCATCCTTTGCTGATTAACTTTTTCGCATTTGAATGTACAGTAGCAGTTGCAAGAGTTAGCCTTCCACCATTAACGATACTAAGTTCCTGTATTTTCCATGGCTCTGGATATCTTTTTACAATCATCTTGATAATTTCTGCATAAGTGGAAAGTTCCCTGCTATGTAGGGTATCGTCTTTATCTAAATCCATCTCCCTAGCGAGTAAATCTTCAAAACGGAATTTACCGTCTACGGATTCTATGACCTTATACATGTCTGGAATTAATGTTGGCTTTTCGTCGCTCACTGACATATCAGACTTGCTGCTCGTCGACGAACTAAATTCGGTATTCTTAGCACGACGAAGTGATTCAGTCTGGTAGTTAAGCGACTGAGTAAGTGAATCAATTTCGTCGTCTTTTTCTTTGAGCGCTGCTTTATACCGCGCCTCCTGACTAGCCATGCTTTCAAAAAGCCGTCTTTGGTCTTCTTTGGAAATCGGTATACGGTTCTTTATGAAATAGGAAGAACCTCTTTTACCTAAGTTATCCATTGCAACCCAGATAGTATTGGTCAAGTGCAGCAATAATGGGTAAAAAATGATGTAAGTTGCTGTAAACGCAAGCGGAAGGCAAAGATTGGGAAATACATCAATATAGTACAGTTCGATATGCCTAATTTTGTCCGCAACATCTTCTGAACTAAAGAGGAAATAATAAACCAGTTTCCAATTAATCAGCACCCATGAGATAAAGAATGTGCCGACTATAGGACTAGAGGCGCGCTGTTTTACTGCTCCAAAAATATCCCTAAAGTGCTCACTAAGTATTTTTATTATGTCCATTTGGCTATCCGTGTTACTTTAAATTTGTAGTAGTCGTAGAACTTTGACTTATCCGTATCGCCTCGCTTAACCCGCATTACTTCCATGTCTATCTCAGCAGTCATAGAGTTCCGCTTTATGATGGCTTCGTGGTGGCTGTGGGTATTCAGAGTCTAATGAATGTAGCCTAGTCGTACTTATCCCTAAGAAGAACAGGTGTCTTACGTCTATAAAACCATAGACCAGACGATGCCCGTATCAGATACTTTGTGTCCATTATCGTTAACCATTATCAAATTAAACAACGGTAAGCAGAAGTGATCTAAAGGTGACCCTTGGCTTACCAATTTGATAATATAAATAGTGAGATTAAGCCCGAGAGTCAAGCTATTAGCGGGGAAGAGAGAAGTTGGTCGGTGTGAGAGGATTTGAACCTCCGACCCCTGACACCCCATGACAGTGCGCTACCAAGCTGCGCCACACACCGACCGAAAGAGCCGACAAGTCTACTTATTTTTCTTCACTTTGCAACGACAAATATGCACCGCGATGACTGAACGTCTAAATGATGAGCAAATCCCTGCCGGGACTACGGTTTTAGCCCTGTAATGTGAGGTAACACACCACGGTGACGACAGTGGCGACTATTACATTCAGTACGATCCCTTCCCTCGCCATGGTTTTAATATCGAATTTACCGCTGGCATAGGCGATAGCATTTGGTGCTGTGGCAACGGGCAGCATGAAAGCACAACTGGCACTTATGGCGGCCGGGATCATCAGCAATTTGGGGTCAACGCCCACGGCGGTGCCGGCTGCCGCAAGTATGGGCATAAGCAATGTGGCAGTGGCGGTGTTAGAGGTAATTTCTGTCAGGAACGTTACGAACAGGCAAATAGAAAACACCAGCAGTAGTACAGGCAAAGTAGACAGGCCCGTCAGCCACTCGCCCATAAGCAGGCTTAACCCTGAGGCTTTAAACGCTTTGGCGATACAGATACCGCCGGCAAATAACAGCAGCATACCCCAGGGGATATCATTGGCAGTGGGCCAGTCGAGTAATTTGTTATTGTCCGGCTTGCCACTGTTAACCATAAACATGGCAACCACGCCGGCTACAGCGATGGTGCTGTCACTGACGGTGGTGATCCCCAGCCAGCCTGTCCAGAACGGCCTGAAAATCCAGGCCATTGCCACTGTACCGAATATCGCCAGTACCCGTTTTTCAGCGGTGGTCCAGGCACCGGGCTGCGGTAAATCAATGTTACCGATGCTGCCCAGACCGCGTCCGAGCCACATGGCCATAGCCGGAATTGCCAGCAGCACAATGGGTACACCGGTTTTCATCCATTCAATGAAATTATACTCACTGCCCTGCGTTTCTTCATACACGCTCATAAAGATAATATTCGGCGGCGTGCCGATGGGCGTACCGACACCGCCAAGGCTGGCCGCGTATGCAATACCGAGGATCAGCACAATACCGAAGCGGGTATGTTTGGTTGCGTTGATGATGGCCATTGCCATGGGCAGCATCATCAGCACAGTAGCGGTGTTGCTGATCCACATACTCAAAACAGCGGTGGTCAGCATGAAGCCCAAAATCAGCTTCATGCCGCTGCCAGTGCCGGTAAGGCGCAGCATATAAATCGCGAACCGCTTATGCAGATTCGCTTTTTCCAGTCCTTTCGACAGCATAAATGCCGCCATCAGCAGTATGATGACATGACTGCCAAGAGAAGATGCCGCTTCGGCGTGGCTGATTACGCCGGCGAGCGGAAAAAGCGCAAATGGGATGAGTGACGTAGCAGGAATAGGCAACGCTTCGGTTACCCATAATATGGCAACAAAAGCGGTGATTGCAGTTGTGGACGCAATGTCAGCGGGCTGGCCGGCGAAATGCAGGCCAAAGCCTGAAAGCAACGCAACCAGCGCGGCAATGAAAAGGGTGAGACTGCTTTTTATCATTACCGGGCTCCGTTTCTTGTAAGACGAAAACTGACAGAGTATTCGGGATTAAACTACGAAAGGCTTATTTATCGTCATCAGATGTAATTCGGCTGGCAACAGCACCGGCCTGCCCTTTGTATTTGGCATCTGCACGGGCGTTATACGGTTTTTCTGCCGCCTGAGACAACACTTCAAAACTCAGCGCGCCGATCTTCATCATCGGACGCAACGCCAGAGGTAACTTACCACTGTTGTAAAACTCAAGCACGATATTACCGGACCAGCCGGGATCAATGCGGTGCGCAGTCACATGCACCATCAGGCCGAGCCTTGCCAGTGAAGAACGTCCGTCCAGCCAGCCGACAATATTGTCCGGTAATGTTACCGACTCATGGGTAATGGCCAGTGCCAGTTCACCCGGATGCAGAAAGAATGCCTTGCCTTCAGGCAGCTCAATTTCATCACTCATCACAGAGTTAAGGGCTTCCTGCACTTCGGCTTTAGGTCCGCTCAGGTCGATATAAGGTGCCTGATGGTCTTCAAAAACACGGAATTTATTCCCCAGGCGCATATCCACCGTCACACCGCTGATTTGCTCATACCCGGGTGTAGGGTCGATTTTAATTTTGCCTTTCTGAAGATAATCGTAAATATCACGATCGCATAAACGCATAACACATGTCCTGAGGAGGGAAAGAAAACAGCGCGTATTATGCGACTTTGCTTAAAGCCGCACAACCCGCCATAACTACCGTTTTATGCAGTTATAACTTTGTCAGCCCGATGGTCTCACCGCGGATGTAACTTTCAGAGCTGCGGGAAGGTAATGTAAGCGCCATTTGCATGGACAATGCGCGGGCAGCTTCACGGTAGATGCCGGCCAGTTCACTGTCCGGTTTATCTGCCACCAGCGGTTTACCTAAATCGGCCTGCTCGCGGATAGAGACATCCAGCGGCAATGCGCCTAGCAACGGTAAATTGTAGCGTTCAGCCAGCGCTTTACCGCCGTCCTGCGCAAATAAATAATCCGTGTGACCGCAAGAAGAACACTGGTAATAGCTCATATTCTCAATTAAACCCGCCACCGGCACATTTACCTTATTGAACATGGAAATGCCTTTTTGCGCATCAGCTACGGCTAAGTCCTGCGGTGTGGTGACAATGACGGCAGCGCTCAGAGGCACCTGTTGTGCCATAGTAAGCTGAATATCACCGGTACCAGGCGGCATATCCACAATCAGATAATCCAGTACCGGCCACAAAGTTTCATCGAGTAACTGTTTCAGTGCCCTGCTCGCCATTGGGCCGCGCCATACTGCCGCGTCTTCTGCCGGCACCAGGTATCCGATGGAGTTCGCCACCATGCCCCAGGCTTTCAGCGGTTGCATATGTTTGTTATCGCCGCTGACCGGATGTTCCTGCGGATTGCCCAGCATGATGGGTACAGAAGGGCCGTAAATGTCCGCATCCAGGATGCCCACTTTGGCGCCTTCCTGCATAAGCGCAAACGCCAGATTCAGACTGGTGGTTGATTTACCCACACCACCCTTGCCGGATGCGACCGCAACCACGTTACGGATATTAGTCACCGGCGCGATAGCGGTTTCTGCACCGCGAACCTGTTGTGAAATGGCCAACTCCACCAGCGGAAATCCAGCTTGTGTTAATGCCTGTGTGATGGTTTCTCTGATAACGGCATGTTGAGTGAGCGCACAGAATGGCAGTGTGACCGACAAACAGCCGTTGTCTACCTCACACCACGGTTGGGTTTGCTCTGTGCTTAAGGCATAATAATCAGCCAGACTTTGTGCGGCGGTTTGCGCCAGCTTGTCACCCTTTCGGGAAAAGAACATAATTCACCTTTAAAATGCGCGGTCGCGCTATTTACGTAATGCAAAAGCGGCGCGATTCCGCTAGTATTTGCAGCCATTTTTCAACGCTTGAGAACAGAAACATAATACTATGTCTGAAAACACGTCGACTTCTGTTGCCGGAAACAATGCGAAACGCCGTATTCTGGTAACCAGTGCACTGCCGTATGCTAACGGCTCTATCCACCTCGGGCACTTACTTGAGCATATCCAGACCGATATCTGGGCCCGTTTCCAACGTCTTCGCGGCAACGAATGCTACAGTGTTTGCGCCGACGATGCTCACGGCACGCCTGTTATGCTGAAAGCACAGGAGCTGGGTATTACGCCGGAAGAAATGGTCGCCCGTACCCGTGCAGAGCACCATCAGGATCTGCAGGACTTCTACGTTGATTACGACAACTATTATGTGACTCACTCGCCGGAAAACAAGGCGTTGTGTGAAACCATTTATAACCGTCTTGATGAAGCAGGCTACATCAGCAAGCGTACCATCAATCAGTTATATGACCCGCAAAAAGAAATGTTCCTGCCGGACCGTTTCGTAAAAGGCACCTGCCCGAGCTGTAATGCGGAAGACCAAAACGGCGACAGCTGTGATGTTTGCGGCGCAACGTACAGCCCGACAGAAGTGAAAAACCCGCGCAGTGTAGTTTCCGGCGCGACGCCAATACTGAAGGAATCTGAGCACTTCTTCTTTGACCTGCCGCAATTCGAAGGCATGCTTAAAGAGTGGATCCGCTCCGGTGCGATTCAGGCTGAAATGGCGAATAAGCTTCAGGAATGGTTTGAAGACGGCCTGCAGCAGTGGGATATCAGCCGCGATGCACCTTATTTCGGTTTTGAAATTCCGGGCGCGCCGAACAAGTTCTTTTATGTGTGGGTAGATGCCCCGGTTGGTTACATGGCCAGCTTCCAGAATTTCTGTGATCAGAATAACGTTAACTTTGACGATTTCTGGAACAAAGACACCAACACAGAGCTGTATCATTTCATCGGTAAAGACATTACGTATTTCCACTGCCTGTTCTGGCCTGCCATGCTGGAAGGTGCCGGTTTCCGTAAACCTACCGGTGTGAACATTCACGGATTCGTGACAGTAAACGGCGCGAAAATGTCCAAGTCCCGCGGTACATTCATTAAAGGCCGTACCTATCTGGACCATCTGAACCCGGAATACCTGCGTTATTACTTCGCATCCAAGCTGGGTGACGGTGTAACGGATATCGACCTGAACTTTGCTGATTTTGCCCAGAAAGTGAATTCAGATCTGGTGGGTAAAGTGGTCAATATCGCCAGCCGCTGTGCCAGCTTCATCACTAAACGTTTTGACGGCAAACTGTCAGATACGGTACTGGACAAAGAGCTGATGGCAGAATTCCATGCTGCATCAGAGAGTATCGCCGCGCACTTTGAAAACCGTAAGTATCATCAGGCGGTGCGTGAAATTATGGCGCTGGCTGACAAAGCTAACCAGTTCATTGATGCGAACGCGCCGTGGGTCACCATTAAAGACGAAAACAAGCAGCAGTTTACCCATGACGTGTGCTCACTGGGCATTAACATGTTCCGTATTCTGGTGGCTTACCTGAAGCCGGTATTGCCTGTGCTGGCAGAGAAAGCGGAAGCATTCCTGAACGACACGCTGACCTGGGAAAGTACTCAGACTGTTCTGACCGGTCATGAAATCAATAAATTTAAAGCCATGATGCAACGCATCGAAATGGATAAGATTGACGCAATGGTAGAAGACTCAAAAGAGAGCCTGGCTGCAGCAAACGCGCCGAAGTTAGATCCTGAAAGCCCGCTGGCGAAAGATCCCATCAGTGAAGAAATTACGTTTGATGATTTCGCGAAAGTGGATTTCCGCATTGCCCGCATCGCCAATGCCGAGCATGTGGAAAAAGCTGACAAACTGTTGCGCTTAGAGCTGGATTTAGGCGGCGAAACCCGTCAGGTATTTGCCGGTATCAAGTCAGCCTACGCCCCTGAAGACTTAATTGGCAAGCACACCGTAATGGTTGCCAACCTGGCTCCTCGTAAGATGCGTTTCGGTATGTCTGAAGGCATGGTGCTGGCGGCAGGTCCGGGTGGTAAGGACTTGTATATCCTTGAGCCACACGAAGGTGCCAAACCGGGTATGCGCGTTAAATAATGCGCTGCGCAATGTTCACCTGAAAAGGTAACGTCGACAGTAAACGAAAAACGGTGTTCAGATGAACACCGTTTTTTTATGAATAAAATTCACAGGTCAATGCTTTTCAAAAAGGTATACAGCAGAGGCAGCGGATAATATGCTTTGTGCAAACCACTTCTGCCTCAATCACAATGATTTATGTAAAACCACGGGCTGGGATTTCAGTCAACGTACTGGCCGGCGCAGCATGTCTTCTCACATTTATTTTAAGCGGTTGCAGTGCCGTACCGGCTTCTTCCGCCATTACAGCTGATGCCGGACAAAAGGTTTCAGCTCCGGCATTCGAAGTGATCCCGCTGGGTACGGCAGGCGGGCTGGATGAAAGCAACTTATCGTCTTATCTGATATCGCCCGGGTACAGCCACCGTTATATCGCATTCGATGCCGGATCGGTAATGGCAGGCCTGAAAGTGGCTGCGGCAAACGGTGCTTTTGCGACTTTGCCTGTGCAAGCAGATTTATCTGTTGAGGGAAATGTACTCACCCGTCATATCAACGGTTATGCACTTTCCCATGCTCACCTCGACCACGTGGCCGGCATGGTGATTAACGCTACGGACGATACGCCGAAAACGGTTTATGCCATGCCCTCCACTATTAAAACGCTGAAAGAAAATGTATTTAACTGGGCGCTGTGGCCAAACTTTACCAATGAGGGAAACGGCTACAAACTGAACCGCTACCGTTATACCTACATGCAGGCCGGTGAAGCGCAAACACTGAGTGACACAGGCTGCTCGCTTACTGCCTATCCGCTGTCCCATGCCGGTGCTGACAAGTCTTCAGCGTTTTTATACCAGTGTGATGACAATGCCGTGCTGTATCTTGGGGATACCGGGCCTGATGCAGTGGAAGGTACCGGTCAGTTAGCCGGCTTGTGGAAAGCCGTGGCACCACTGATAAAAAGCGGCCGGTTAAAAGGCGTGTTTATCGAAGCGTCCTATCCTTCAGACAGAGAGGACAACGCGCTGTTTGGTCATTTAACACCGGCATGGCTGATGCGGGAACTGGACACACTGGCAGCACTTACCGACAGTGAAAATCCCGCAAGCGCATTGCGGGGATTAAAGATCATTATCACCCATATAAAGCCGTCTTTGAACAGACAGGAAAACACCCTGCTGAAAATAAAATCCGAACTGGAAGCGCTTAATTCGCATGGTGTAACGCTGATTTTTCCGCAGCAGGGAGAACCCTTCTACCTCTGACAACGGCCGGTCAGCCCCTGCTTCCGTCGCGGCCTGCAGGAGTTGCATTCTGCACCCGCATACTGGCACCTACGGCGGAGAACCGGGGTTTGAGTTTCCATGCGGGTTTGATGGTGGTCATGGGGATCACCCGTTTACGGGCAAGGATCACATACACCGAGCTGCACCAGGGAAAATAGCGGGTAATGCGGTTATGCCAGCTGGCAGGCAGAGAAAACTGCTTTTTAATAAACAGCATGGAAAACAGAATATGGCGGGTTTCAATAATTTCATAGCCCAGTAACTGCAACCAGTCTTTTACCCGGCCTGACGAGAAGAAACGTGCATCATGCAGCAGGTTACCCCGTTTCAATGGCAGATATTTGCCGATGCCGGTGAGGCTGTACGGGTTAAACCCGCTCAGAATAATGTAACCGTCCTGCGTGATACAGCGGTCAACTTCCCGTAATAACTGATGAGGATCCTGACAAAAGTCCAACTCGTTGGCCAGCAGAAACCCGTCGATGCTGTTCTCAACGTAAGGCAGTTCGGTGGACAGACTCAGCACAGATGTCGCGTCGACCTGAACGGGTGTCTGACGGATTTGGTGTTTAACGTTGCACTTGCTTAACGCAATTTCACTGCTGAGTGTTCCCAGCTTGACCAGATGATAGCCGAAGATACGGGCAGAAAAGCTGTTACTGACCGTCTGCACAGCATCTTTAATTGCCTCACCTGCCGGTAGCTGAGCCCAGGATTCAGGGTAACCGGGCGGTTTAGAACGGTATGCCAGTCTCATTAATATTCAGGCTGATCCAATTAGTTGCGACACTGCTATCTAATTTCTATAGTATCGCATTAATACTGATAAACAAGCAGGATTCCCCATGAACAGGATGTCTGACGCCCTTCCCGACGGTGTACAAATCAGCGCTATTCCCGCCTTTACTGACAATTATATCTGGTGTTTGCACAATCAAACCCATGCAGTGGTTGTGGATCCGGGCGATGCAGAACCTGTACTGGCATTTTGTAAGCAGAACGGGCTCAGCCTGGAAGCCGTGTTGATCACCCATCACCACCGCGACCATACCGGCGGCATCGCCAGACTGGCCTCCGCCAATCCTTCATTACCGGTTATCGGCCCCGCCGGCGGACATATTCGAGGCATTACCCGCTCTGTGGATGAAGGTGATGATATTCATCTGAATGTGGTGAACTGTGCGTTTACGGTCATGGAGCTGCCAGGCCATACCCTCGATCACATTGCATTTTATGGTCACGGACTGGTGCTGTGCGGTGACACATTATTCTCCGGTGGCTGCGGACGTCTTTTCGAAGGCTCGCCGGCGCAAATGCACCATTCACTGAACAAATTAAAACGCTTACCCGATAGCACCCGTGTGTTCTGTACTCATGAATACACACAGGCCAACATGCAGTTTGCCCTCGCGGTAGAGCCTGACAACGAAGAATTGCAGCAACATGCGAACCTCGTAGAAAAGCTGCGGTCTGAAGACAACATTACCCTGCCCTCCAGCATGCAAAAAGAAAAGGCCATTAACCCCTTTCTGCGAAGTCACAAAGCTTCTGTGGCAGCCGCTGCATCACAGTGGCAGGGAGAAGAATTAGATGACGATACTGCGGTATTTGCTGCGCTGCGGCGCTGGAAAGATCAGTTTTGATGCAATTGACGGCAACAATCGTTACACTATCACGTTCGAAGTTTATTTGCGGGGCACTTAATTAATGAAATCAGCACTGGGCCTGATTGCCAGTATCGCGCTTGCTGGCATGCTGAGTGGTTGTGAAACCACCGGTGAGAATGACATTGCCAGTGAGCAACCGCCTGAGTATACCGAACCTCAGGACTCAGACACCTGTGAAGTAGGCCAGACGACCATTGACGACGAGCAGGACTGTCAAATCGCCAAAGAAGGTGTTATTGAAGTTGTGCATCCTGTTGAAGATGTAGACGAGGCGCTGGATGAAGCGGTTGAACCGGAAGAACCTGAAGACGTTGTCATTGATGATGTGTGGACCCGCGCGGCTGCACAAATGGCCTTTGAGATCCCTGATGACAAGCGGGTAACCAGCCAGCGTAACTGGTATCTGAAACACCCTGAGTACATGGCCCGTGTGGTTAACCGTGCGCGTCCATTCCTGTACTACATTACTGAAGAAATTGAAAAGCGGGACATGCCGCTGGAAATCGCACTGCTTCCTGTCGTGGAAAGTGCTTTTGACCCCTTCGCATACAGCCACGGCCGCGCTGCCGGTATGTGGCAGTTTATTCCGGGTACGGCGAAACGTTTTGGGATCCGCCAGACCTGGTGGTACGACGGCCGCCGGGATGTTGTGGCATCCACACAGGGCGCACTGGATTACCTTACCTACCTGAATAACATGTTCGACGGCAACTGGTTACATGCCCTTGCGGCGTACAACAGCGGTGAAGGCCGCGTACTCAGAGCCATCAAACAAAACCGTAAAGCCGGTAAACCTACAGATTTCTGGTCGCTGGATTTACCCCGCGAAACCCGCGCTTACGTACCGAAACTTCTGGCCCTTGCTGACATTCTTAAAAACAAAGACCAGTACGGCTTTGCCTGGCCTGCTGTTGATAATGTCGAAGTGGTAAAACTGGTAGACATCGGCTCACAGGTAGATTTGGCGTTTGCTGCCGATCTTGCGGACATGGAACTGGAAGACTTGCATGCCCTGAATCCCGGCTTTAACCGTTGGGCAACCGATCCTGACGGCCCTCATCAGTTGTTGCTTCCGGTTGAGAAAGCAGAACAATTTACTACAGAACTGGCGTCCGTTGACCGTCATGACCGCCTGAACTGGGTGCGTCATAAAGTGAAAAGCGGGGACAGCCTGCTGCGTCTGGCAAAGAAGTATCATACAACAGCTGACATCATCAGAAGGGTCAACAGTCTGTCGGGTAACATGATCCGCGCCGGTGACTATGTCATGGTGCCGGTTGCTTTAAAAGAACTGGATTCTTATTCTTTGTCACAGGATCAGCGTCTGGCTTCGTTGCAGAACAAGCCCCGCTCATCGGTGAAAGTGACACATAAAGTCACCTCCGGCGATACCCTGTGGGATTTAGCCGTTAAATACAAAGTCAGCACCCGTGACCTGGCGAAGTGGAATGGTATGGCGCCGGCAGATCCGCTGATGCCCGGTAAAACCCTGGTGATCTGGCAAGGTGGCGATGCGCCGGAGAAGTCCTCCGCTTCCATCATCCGCTCTCTGACTTACACAGTTAAACCGGGAGACAGTCTTTCCCGTATAGCCAGTAAGTTTAATGTTAAAATCTCAGACATCACCAACTGGAATAATTTGAGCAAAAACCGCTATTTACAACCTGGTCAGAAACTCAAATTACACGTGGATGTAACGAGACTGAAAAATGTAGGATAAGCCACCATGCTGAGAATTAACTGGGACAACTTACGGAAAAGTCATGAAACGCCCTGGTTAATTCTTGATTTGGTTATGCTGGGTTTATTGCTGGTAAACCTGGCCTGGCTGCTCTTCGATGCCCTCTACGGCACTGCTGTCATCCACCAGCAACTGGAAATTCTGCTGCCGGGATTTACCGGCACCTACGACCCCATCCATAAAAATTTCATTCTTGTCGACCTGGTATTCATTGGCATTTTCTTTGTTGAGTTTTGCTTTCGCTGGGTTGTGTCAGTGGTACGAAAAGAGCATTTGCGCTGGTACTTTTTCCCCTTTCTGCACTGGTACGATATTGTCGGCCTGATCCCTCTCGGGGCAACCCGCATTTTCCGTTTTCTGCGTATTTTTTCGATTTTGCACCGGCTGCATAAATTCGACATCATCGACTTAAACCGTACCGCCATTTTTCGTTTCTTCCGCTTTTATTACGATGTTTTTGTGGAAGAGCTGTCTGACCGCATTGTCGTTAAAGTACTCAGCGATGCCCAAAAAGATATTTCAGCAGGGTCACCACTGGTTGACGATATTACCCGTCAGGTGCTCGCCCCCCGCCGCCCTGTTCTGACTGAATGGGTTGCAGGTGTGCTGAATCATTTCGGTCAGTCCATCAGCGACGGACATTATGGCGAAGCGATCCGCGAACACGTCAGACGCTCGGTAGGCAAAGCGGTGAAAAGTAACGAGCAGGTATCGACACTGCACTATATTCCGGTGGTGGGAAAAACCATTGAAAGCACGCTGGAGTCGGCTGTAACCGACATCGTGACCGCATCCATTATTAACTTACTTTCGGACATCGACGCCCGCAAGATTGATCATTTTGTAGAAGCCGGTTTACACGATTACACGCCGGTCACGGATGATTTGGATAAAGAGGTGCTGGGAGTGATTAACGAGTGTCTGGAGTTGGTGAAAGCCCATGTGGCACAACAGCGCTGGAAAACCGAACTGGCTGAAAAGAACCGGCCGGTGCCTGATGCCGGTATTGAGAACCAAACAAAAGGCCCGTTGGAATAATCCGCAGGGCCCTTTCATTCAGTATATTTTGAAAATACTGTCGCTTGTCAGCCTTTACGCCAGGTCGTTCCGGACGGTCCGTCTTCAAGAACAACATTCATTGCCGCCAATGCATCACGGGCAGCGTCCGCAGCCGGCCAGTCTTTCGCAGCACGGGCATCGTTACGTTGTTTGATAAGTGCTTCAATTTCGGCGCTCTCATCATCATTGCTGCCGCCCTGCAACCAGGTTTCCGGCGCGGTTTGCAAAATACCTAAAATCGCTCCCAGACCTTTCAGTACCGCAGCCAGTTTACCGGCTTCTTCCGCCCCGGCTTTTTGCTTATTGAGCTCGCGGGCCAGGTCAAACAGGACAGACATCGCTTCAGGCACATTCAAATCGTCGTTCATTGCCGTTTCAAAGCGCTCAAGGTAACCGCCGTAAGACAAATCAGTGGCAGAGTTTATATCCACACCGCGAAGGGCTGTGTACAAACGTTCAAGTGCTGATTTTGCCTGACTGATGTTATCCTGCGAGTAGCTCAGCTGACTGCGGTAATGAGCCGACATCAGGAAGAAACGCAGGGATTCTGCATCGTGTTCCTGCAATACATCACGCAGGGTAAAAAAGTTGCCCAGCGACTTGGACATCTTCTCGTTATCTACCTGCACCATACCGGTATGCATCCATGTGTTTACATACGGCGTATCAAAGGCACAGCAGGATTGAGCCACTTCATTTTCATGGTGAGGGAAGGTTAAGTCAGAGCCGCCGCCGTGAATATCAAAGTGTGCACCCAGGTGCTTGTGATTCATGGCAGAACATTCAATGTGCCAGCCGGGACGGCCGTCGCCCCAGGGCGAAGTCCAGAAAGGCTCTCCGGCTTTGGCTTTTTTCCACAGCACAAAATCCAGCGGATCATCTTTACCCGCCGCCACTTCAACGCGGGCACCGGCCTGTAACTGTTCCAGGTTTTGCTTGCTCAGTTTGCCGTAGTCACCAAACTTACTGACATCAAACAGCACATCACCGCTTTCTGCTACATAAGCAAAGCCTTTATCCAGCAGTTTTTCAATGATATCCACAATTTCAGCCATGTGCGTGGTTACACGGGGCTCGATATCCGGCTCAAGTAAATTAATGGCAGCGAAATCTTCGTGCATCATGGCGATGGTACGGGCAGTCAGTTCACCGGTGGTTTCGCCATTTTCATTCGCTCTGGCAATAATCTTGTCATCTACGTCAGTAATGTTACGCACGTAGTTCACATCAAATCCAAGATGGCGCAGATAACGTACCAGCACATCAAAGCTTAAATAGGTACGGGCATGCCCCATGTGGCTGAGATCGTACACCGTGATACCACACACATATAAACCCACGCATCCTTCTTTCAGCGGTACAAAAGGGGCTTTTTCCCGGGTCAGTGTGTTGTAAAGGTGTAGCATGGTTGTCCTCGTTTTTTAGCTCAGGATTCAAATTCGGGGCGAAAGTGTAGCACTACCCGTTGCGGTCGCACAGGTTTTGCCGCCTTTTAACAGTGATTAATTTAACTCACGGAGGAAATCAGCTACCATTACCCCACTTTAACCGCCGGGACACAAGATAAGGGGCGAATTCATGGTTACGTTAAAAACAAATTACGGTGACATCACACTGGAGCTTTTTGCAGATAAGGCACCGGCAACCGTTGAAAACTTCTTAAACTACGTAAAAGAAGGCTTTTACGACAACACGATTTTCCACCGTGTTATCGACGGTTTCATGATTCAGGGCGGTGGTTTCACACCGGATATGGATCAGAAATCGACCAACGCACCTATTGCCAATGAAGCGAACAATGGCGTTGCCAATGAAAAAGGCACAATCGCCATGGCACGTACAAATGATCCGCACTCAGCAACAGCGCAGTTCTTCATTAACGTGAACAACAACGACTTCCTGAACTTCTCCAGCGAATCAGTAAACGGCTGGGGCTACTGTGCATTCGGTAAAGTGTCTGAAGGCATGGACGTGGTTGAGAAAATCAAAGCTGTGAAAACCGGCACCAGCGGCTTCCACCAGGACGTACCTGCAGAGCCTGTTGTTATCGAAAAAGCGGTTATTGCTGAGTAATCCGGCGATACCTTTGTTCAGAGACAGTTCCTGCTGTCTCTGATCCCTCTTCCCCCATATTGTCACACTTAGCTGCATGCCATTTACTTACTTCATTGCCGATATTCACCTGAGCGAAGACCGTCCTGACATTACTCAGTGTCTGATGACTTTTTTAGAAAACGAAGCGCCACAGGCGGATGCACTCTACGTGCTGGGTGATTTGTTTGAAGTGTGGATAGGTGATGACAACAAAACGCCTTTCAATGACGCGATTGCAGCCGCATTTAAACAGGTCAGTAAAACCACACCGGTATTTTTCATTCACGGCAACCGTGACTTTGCAATCCGTCAGGAATGGGCAACCCAAGCCGGTATGACATTACTGCCCGAACAGGCTGTCATTGATTTATACGGCACCCCTACCCTCATCAGCCACGGTGATGAGTTATGTACAAAAGACATTGCCTACCAGAAATTCCGTAAGAAAAGCCGCAGCTGGTGGTGGCCACGGCTTATGCTGGCATTGCCACTTTCATACCGCCGTAAGGTCGCCGAGAACGGACGTAAGCAAAGCAAGTTAAACCAGCAGGGCCTGAAACCTGAAATCATGGATGTAACGCCGGAAGAGGTGGTGAAAGCCATGGAACACTTCAACGTACAGCGAATGATCCACGGTCACACCCACCGCCCAGCCATCCACGCCCTGAAAGCCAACGGTAAACCCGCTACCCGTATAGTGCTGGGCGACTGGTACGATCAAGGCTCGGTTTTAAAAGTCAGTGGAACGGAAGTTACGTTGCAGCAGCGGGATTTTCTTGTTTCTAGACAGTGATGGGTGAATTACTGAAATCAGCAGTCGGAAATGGAATCGTCGGCTAGAGACAAGGAGCGGACGGTCAACAATGTCATTTCCTACTTCTAATTTTGGTCAAAAGCGGATATCACCGAGATACTTGGTAAAGGACTGCTTCGTACGTGTAGCCGCCCCTTGAGTTTTATGAATTTCAACGGTGGTTAAAAATGCATTGCAGACATTCAAGTCATGTTGTCCATTTCCAAATTTAGTTGACCAAAACGAAGAGCATCTGTATTCCAAGATGATTAAACATCATCAGTAAATCACCAATAGAAACTAATGCAAAACGGTGGGTTTATCGCGAAGTTCGTATAAACTCACTTACTTAAATCGCGATAATAAGGAATTTGCATCATGAAACGTGCCTTACTCATATTAGGGTTACTCTTCGCCTCAAAAAGTATGGCTTTCGATCCCAAGGACGCGATTGATTTTCTCCAAAAAGAAGTAGACCCCGCACTTATTTTGGCTGGGCTGCAACAACTCAGAGAAGACAATAACGCATTCATCACTCATCTACGGCAAGAAAAAAGCTATCGTCCCGATGATTTATACCATGCATTGAATCTAAAATACTACTTGCGGCCAGTCAGGGCTGAAATGTATTGCGAAAACTACAAAATGTTTGTTTCCGAGAGTTTTAAGGTTTCATTTGAAGAACTCGAGCCGCCGATTGACGATGTGTGGCAGATAGTGAAAAAAATATGTCGTTAATCTTATTGTTGGTTTATAACCATTAACCTTGAAAGTTCAAATAGTGGAAAGCATGTTTTCTGCCTTATTAATGAGCGATACTAACTCGAAGACGGTGTAATGAAGGGCATTAAAGTTTCCAAAAACTTAACCACGACGAGGCAACAAGACTTCCAATATTTGCAATCCCGTTATCGCGATGAGCCCAATGCCAGCGTGTTTTTTCGAATAACAGAAAAATGGTATCACTCGCATCAGTTTGCATATCAATCACCTTCACATGAGCCCAACACGATTACCTTAGTGCCTTGTTTAGTTAACGGCCCCCCGTTTTTGCAGTGGACAAGTGCGACAACATTAATATTGAAGGAGTACTGGACTTACTGGTCGATACCTGTGGCTACACTTATGTAGAACTGTTGCAAATTGTCCAACAACTATTATTTGCGAAACACCCATCCAGCGATATCGCTTTTTTACGTCAGCTAGAAAGGGCATTAATATGAATAGAATGTTTAGAAAAGCATTACCACCAGACGTCGGGCGTACTTTGCTCAAAGGATGTAATTTGTCTCTATGTTTACTAGCGCTTAGCTACCCGCTCACCTCAATCGCTGCAACAAGTACAGAGTTTGATGAAACACATCAGGAGTCGCTTAAAGGTGCCTGGCAATGCCGCGCAAAAATGAATGACGGCATTTATCTGGAAATCAACACCACGGATGCGTTTATGGATAATGGGCTGTATGTTTCAGTGGGAAGCATGGTGATGATGCCAACACAAGGCTTTACCACCCTTGATTATACTCTGACGCAGTATTTCACATGGAAAGACACCCAAGATGGCATATTGCTGACCGTTAGCCACTCAGACATCAAGAACTTATCTGGCAGCGGACACGATGATATTTTTCCTATACAGAAATTGTTTTATGAAACTGGAGATAGCTTTGTGCTGCCTGTTAGTTGGCAAGGTGATGCACTTATCTTACAAAAATTAAACGGCAAACTGCTCTCAACCTGCTCCGAAATTCAGCCCTGAAGCTGCTGGCGCACTTGCATAAGGGCAAAACCCAATAGGTTCTCGCCCGGCCATTGACCAGGGTCATTGGCGCGTGTATCGGTTTCGCTTAGCCCAATACCCCACACCCCGTCTGACGGACTTGCCTCTACCAACACCGCATTATTAGTACTTAACAGAAATTGCTTAAGCGCCGAATTCTGTGAAAACTTGGCAAGATTACCCGCCACTACAATGTCGAATTTGTGTTTATCCCACACCCGGCTTTTGAAGCCTTGCACCTCTCTGCCCAACTGCTTGGCTGCTTTCACAGAAGGATTCTTCACAATGGCCTTAAAGTGCTTTTTATCGCCAAACAACAACGCTTTTTGCGCCATCATATAGTGCTCAGCACTGCTGTACCACACGTCATCCATCTGAAAACTCACGTCGAACCACTGACTTAAGCAACTTTTGTCGACATTGTTACCCTTAGGTTTGTGATGTTGGCAGAACAATAGAATGGCGGGCGAATAGCCATGCTGAAGTTGCTGTATCAGCGTCGCCTTATCCGTTGGTAGCTTCCCGTTATGACGCATTCCCCCGTCTCCGATTTCTTAGCAAATTGAATGCTGCACAATAAACATGAATCAGTGTGCCGGACAGTGATAGCCGTCACGCAGCTCGCAGGCGCGCTTGCCATCGTAAGTATAGATGGCAAAATCACGCAACCGCCTTACCGTTTCTAAATCGTAAAGCTGGTTATTTTTTTGGTCTGCAAGAATCTCATCTAAATAGTCTACTAAGGTCTTTGGCTCACCATCTACCCACTCAATAGCATTGAGATTTATGGCTTCATCGTGCAATAAGTATTCGAAGTAAAAACTTGCAGTTGTATTCATATCCACTACGCGTTTAAGCAAATGTTGCGGCGTGGGGTAACCATGGTGAGGCGTAGTGCATATAAAATATTGATGGAATTGTTGCCAGAATGCGGATACGTCGTTTGATATTCCGTTAATCGTGCCATCGGGTTCTTTAGGCGCTTGCTGTAGATACTTTAAAATCATCTTTTCAAACGCGACATAGGTAAGCTTGCCGAAAGTCTTATACAGCATCATAGTGTCGCAAATCTGGTTTGCGAGCGTGGCGATTTCTGCCTTTTTTGCTTCGGTGATGGTAGACGAAGGTGCCTGCGCATGAAGCGTGGCTGAAAACAGTAATATTAAGCACGCCGCGATTGTTTTCAATGTGTGTTCGTTCCTTGTCTTACTGATAATCATTTAGCAACAGTTTCTCGTTGTTTTCTCATAGGTTGAGCAGTCAACACTTAATCGTTTCGCGTAATTACCTGATAATCAAGCAATAACGACCTCAGTGAATAATACACCGACAAAACATCACTGCGTCCCGTGCTGTATTCACCCTGCTGGTTTTGTTTGTCTGCCATCGCTTCAAGCGCCGATAAAATGCGCTGCCAGCGGGTACACCACGGCAGCAGTGACATTTGTCTTCGCACCAAATCACACGCTGCCCCACGGGCAACAATACCGATTTGTCGGTCGTATTGTGCGCGCTCAGCCTGCTTACGTTGTTGCAACAACATCGCTTTTACTTCGCGCTGCACGACCCAAGGTAATACTATGCGCTGAAGCAGTGTTAAGCGATGAGGCATGGTTGTGTGTGCCTTACGGTTTATGGCAAAGTGAGAATGACTATGAAACAAAATGCACATTTTGTAAACGAAGGGCGTTTTTATTATCTTGGCGTTCGTGTAATCATGCCTGCGCGAATTTGTACTGCTAAAAGCGTTAATTATGGATAATCATTACATCGCTAGCGTTTTAAAACCTCAACTCCTCGCGGTTGGTTTGGACACGTCTTATATTACCCGATTCACTAACGCACTATCGCCCGTGGGACTTCAATCGCTATGTGATGAACACACCGCGTCGCCGAAACAGCCAAACACCTTGTTATTAGACTTATTGATTGTGTATTTCTCGCGAAGCGGTTTCGTTAGTACCTGGATACCCATTTTGTGTTACGCCCAGTCGCATGATCACAATTTCAGGTTAAACAAAGCGCGAGTACAAGACTGTTTAGCTTTTTTCGAACCACCAGAAGACCCGAGAACAACGGATGTTTGGCTAAAACAGTATTTTGAACATCTATGCCATCCAATGGTAACACTGGTGTTAGGTGGCGCTGCCCGGCGCACCACTCCGTTAACTATGCGCCGGGGGAGCATGACCGAGAGTAGTCTGGCCATCGAAGATTTAGCTGACGGACAAAGCATCACAGGCAGTTATTTTGAACCTTTGATTTACCCGATCTCGAATAGGGTAAAAACACGTTGCTGGCACATCGCTACCCGATATCAGGATGTGTTTCGCCTGCTGCATCTACACATTGTTATTGCTGCGGATGGTGTGCTGGAACCTTCATCAGAGCACAATAAACAACCGGCGATAGTGTTGTCAGAGGAAGTGGGCAGTGCGCGTTCGCACTGGCCTTATGAGGCAGAGGTGGGCCTGACAGTAAGTAGCGAAGACAGTGGCGCAATTATTTATCAGAAAGATATCCTGCCAAATTTTGATGATGACGGTTTTGTTTCTTTCGCATTAACAGCTGACGCAGTAGCAATAAGCAATTTACGCAAACAACTTTTAGCAGAAAGGCACCTGAGTTTTATGTTAGCCATTGGCAACGAAACTGCGCTGCATTTTGACTTTTGTGGCCCATCAACCGCCAGGCCAAGTTAACGCACAGCATGAACGCGCTGTGGCACACCAGTACAGGTGCGAAGGATGCTACAGTATTTTAATCGTGTTTGGTGCGCTGTTTACCACGTGCCATCGCGTCGTAGCTGTTGCGCGTAATTTTAAAGCAAGCAGTTGTAGATATTAAGAGGAATATAAAGTGACTGATTTGCCTTCTACTCAAAGCGACAGCAATACACCCGCCGAAATCCACCAATGGTTGGATGCACTGCCATTAAGCGACGAGCAGCGCGCCGATTGTGGTTATTTCATATACCTTCCAAGCACCCATCGGGTGTTATTGTTTGAGCGCGATAGCGATAGGTATTTTACCTTTTGGTGTTTGAAAACCCAGCGCTTATTGCATACGTTTGACATGGGAACAGACGACTTTATTACCGTGTTCAGTTCGGCTTCTGGCAACTGGTTGGTATGTATGCACGAACTGGATGCAGGTAATAGCCAATTCATGACCGTATTTTTGCATTATATCGGTGAGGGTTTCGATGCAAACAAACATCTTGAGGTGCAATACCTGCACAGTCTGGTAAGCACCACATTTGAAGTAGGGTTTGATGAGCATGACAACCTGTGGGTAGATGGGATGCATGTCTCGCTCCCCGAGGGACAGAGCGAGTTCATCATGGAATACTATACGCTATCGGCCAATAACGGCGCACCGGAAGTACAGCAGGTAGAGCCTTGCCCGTACGAGCGCATGGATACCGTAGGTTTTGATAAGTATCAAATTGAGCCATCGCCTATTGTGTAGGCGTAAAGCTGGTGATTTTTGAAATTAGTAACCTCGCATAAGCTCACAGAAAATAAGATAAGCTCCTTGTGTGCTCTTCGGTTTAAGGCTATTACATGCTGCAATGATGATGCTTAAATGATTGCTATACTTGCTAGGTATAAAACACAAACTACAGTTATACAAGCCTAATCTATTAGGCGTTTTTAGGCTTCAATTAATTATTAACAAGGACGTTTTATGAACAAGTTTGTATTTCTACTCATCCCAATTATCTTCCTTTCCGGCTGCGCTACACACGTGATTTTTACTGACAAAGCACACAAGCAAGAAACTCTGGATTGCGATACTGTTAGCCTGTTTCTCGATAAAAATGGTGACTTCTATCCTATTGATAGTACCGTTGATGAAAATCGTAAAATATCAAAACAAGAGCTCATACGAAGCCGGGCTAACCATCTTTATCAACAACTGAACAGGGGTTCAAAAGAGTTGGTGGTGTTTATCCATGGTTACAATAATGACTTTTACGAGGCAAAAACCAACTTTGATTTACTGAGAGATGAGGTGTTAAACAGTACACAAGGTCAAGGGCGGCAATTCGTATTTTT